>CAIYZB010000360.1 GCA_903930545.1 uncultured Alphaproteobacteria bacterium | reverse complement strand
GTGGGCATTGAGGGTGGCGGCCGTGGCAAAGACGATGGCCAGGGAGACCAGGGAACTGAAGGCCATGCCGACAATGGTATCCAGCTTGATCCGGGCCAGTTCGGGACCCGCTGCACTGGGGGTGACGCACAGGGGCTTGGCGTGGCGTCGGTGCTGCTCCTCCACCTCCTGGCCAGCCTGCCAGAAGAAGAGGTAGGGGCTGATCGTGGTACCCAGGATCGCCACCATGGCCATGGTGTTGGCACTGTCCCAGGTGAACTGGGGAATGATCAGGGAGGTCAGCGCCACCTTCCACGGCACATCGGCCACAAAGACCACGGCCACATAGGAAAACAGCGACAGGGTCGTCCATTTCAGGATGGCGGAGTATCGCGGGTAGCTGATCAGGACCTCGAGGGCGATGCACAGGACCCCGAAGCCCAGGATATAGAGCTGGGCCGGACCCCCGATCAGCAGCTGCAGGGCGGCCCCCATGGCTCCCAGATCAGCCCCTAGATTAATGACATTGGCGACGATCAGCAGGGCCACCACGGCTCTCAGCAGCCAGGGCGAATAGTGAAGCCTCAGATTGTGGGCGATGCCCTTGCCGGTGACGCTGCCGATCTCGGCAGCGACCTCCTGGATCACCACCATGAGGGGGAAGCTGAAGAGAAAGGTCCAGGATAGCTGGAAGCCGAACTGGGCCCCGATCTGGCTGTGGGTGGCGATCCCGCTGGGGTCGTCATCAGCCGCTCCGGTCACCAGCCCCGGCCCCAGCCTTTGCCAGAGACGGGTCAGAGGGCCCGGCTGTGCGGGGTCGCTCACGCGTGGGTCCTGGCGATCTGTTCCGCCCGCGCGACCAGGGTCCGGGCCTGGCGGATGGAGGCGATGTCGATCATGCGACCATCCAGGACCACGGCCCCGCGTCCGCTGGCGGCAGCCTCGTCCATGGCGGCCAGGATCCGGCGGGCCTGATCCACCTCCTCCGGCCGAGGCGAGAAGGCGGCATTCAGGGCCAGGATCTGGCTGGGGTGGATGGCCCATTTGCCATCAAAGCCCATTGCCGCGGCCCGCCTTGCGCTGACCTCCAATCCCTCGTCATCCCGGAAATCGGCATAGGGGCCGTCCACGGGGCGGATCCCGGCCGCCCTGCAGGCCACGACGATGCGCGACAGGGCATAATGCCAGGTATCCCCCAGATGCCGCGCCCGGTGCCCGGCCTCATCAGGATCGGCCAGGATGGCATAGTCCGGCACCGGCCCGCCTATGGAGGTGGTCCGTGCCCCGATGGAGGCAGCAAAGTCCCCGGGGCCATAGTGCAGGCTTTCCACCCGGTCGCTGGCCCGGGCAATGGCCTCGACATTGGTCAGGCCCTCGGCGGTCTCTATCTGCAGTTCCAGGCCCAGGCGCCGACGGCCCGTAGCCGCCTCGATCTGGGTCAGGATGACGTCCAGCATATGGACATCGGCGGCGGAATTGATCTTGGGCACCATGATCAGGTCCAGGCGGTCACCGCCGCGCTCGGCCACCTCGATAAGGTCGCGATACATGAAAGGCGTGTCCGGCGCATTGATCCGGACGGAGACCGTGCGCTCGCCCCAGTCCAGGTCATGGAGGGCCTGGATCACGGTCTCCCGGGCGGCAGCCTTGTCGGGCAGGGCCACGGAGTCCTCAAGGTCCAGCATGACGATGTCGGCCTGGCTGGCGGCCGCCTTTTCCAGGAACCGCATCTGCGACCCAGGGACCGAGAGCTGGGAGCGGTTCAGGCGGGCGGGACGATCAGCATGGGACATGGACAGACCTTCGAAAATTGAGCGCGACGTCAGGACCCGGTGAGGATCAGACCCGTGGCCTCAGGCGGGGTATCGCTGCCCCCGTTCAGGGCCTTCTGCATCTGGACGATATCAACCCAGCGGCCATGCTTGAACCCGACGGCCCGAGCGATGCCCATTTCTGTAAAGCCGAGGGCTCGGTGCAGGCCGATGGAGCCAGCATTGCCGCTGTCGCCGATCACGGCCATGACCTGTCTCAAGCCCAGGGCCTCGCAGGCGGACAGGATCTCACCCAGCAGGGCCCGGCCAATGCCGAGGCCGTGGTGGTCGGGGTGTATGTAGACGCTGTCTTCCACAGTGAAGCGATAGGCTGCCCGGGGCCGAAACAGGCCGGCATAGGCAAATCCGAGGACCGTCCCGTCCTGCTCCGCCACCAGATAGGGCAGGCCCCGTTCCACCACCGCCGCCCGTCGCCGCGCCATCTCGGCCGCGTCAGGGGGCACCTCCTCAAAGGTGCCAAAGCCGTGCAGGACGTGGTGGCGATAGATGGCGGCCAGGGCCTCTGCATCAGCTTCCGTGGACGGCCTGACGATCACGCTTCCCAGCCCCGCTCGGCCGCCCAGATGGCAAAGGCATAGTCGAGGGCGATCTCCTTCAGGAAGTCAAAGCGCCCTGATGCCCCGCCATGGCCGGCCTCCATATTGATCTTCAGGAGGATGGGAGAGGTGCCGGTGGTCTGGTCTCTGAGCTTGGCGACCCACTTCTGGGGCTCCCAGTAGGTCACCCGGGGGTCAGACAGACCGCCCGTGGCCAGGACTGCGGGATAGGGCCGCGGGCCCACCTGGTCATAGGGGCTGTAGCCGGCGATCCGGTCATAGGCGGCTGCGTCTTCCAGGGGGTTGCCCCATTCCGGCCATTCCGGCGGGGTCAGGGGCAGGGTGGTGTCGCTCATGGTGTTGAGCACATCCACAAAGGGCACGGCGGCAATGATCCCGGCCCAGAGGTCGGGACGCAGATTGGCAACGGCCCCCATCAACATCCCGCCGGCGGACCCGCCATAGGCCACCATCCTGCCCCTGGCCCCATAGCCCTGATCGGCCAGATGTTCGGCACAGGCGATGAAGTCGGTGAAGGTGTTTTCCTTCTTCTCCCGACGGCCATCCAGGAACCAGCCCCAGCCCTTGTCCGATCCGCCGCGGATATGGGCTGTGGCCCAGATCCAGCCGCGATCCACCAGGGACAGGTTCCGGATCGAGAAGCTGGGCTCCATGGCATGGCCATAGGAGCCATAGCCGTAGAGCAGCAGGGGTGCTGACCCGTCCAGGGGCGTGTCCTTGCGCATCAGGACAGTGATCGGCACCTCGGCCCCGTCCGGGGCCCGGGCATAGAGGCGCCGCGCCACATAGTCTGCCGGATTGTGGCCGGAGGGGATGACCTGGGTCTTGCGCAGGGTCCGGGCCCGGGTCTCCAGGTCGTAGTCGAACCACTGCCGCGGGGTGGTGGGGGACTGATAAACGAACCGGGTCGTGGTGGTGGCGTATTCATAGCCACTGTCCAGGGACAGGGCATAGGCCTCCTCGTCAAAGGCGATCTCGTGCTCTGCCCCGTCTCTGCGCATGACGATGATCCGGTCACAGGCATTGCGCCGTTCCAGGCGGACCAGATGGTCGGCATAGGCGGCAAAGCCGGTGATGTAGTGGCCGGCCACATGGGGGACGAGATCGCGCCAGGTGTCGCGGGTCGGGATTGCGGCCGTGGACTGGGCCAGGCGGAAGTCCACCGCGCCGTCGGCATTGGTGCGGATCACCCAGCGGTCGCCCCAGTGATCCAGCTCGTACTTGATCTCGGCCTGACGGGGTTCGGTCACCACAGGGGCTGCGGTGGGATCGCCAGCCGGGATCATCAGGAGTTCGGTGGTCTCCTGATTGCCCACATGGATCAGGATGTGGCTGTCGTCGGAGGTGGTGCCCACCCCGATGAACATGCCCTCATCGGCCTCCTCATAGATCAGGACGTCCTCTCCCCCCCGGGCCGGGCGGCGGAAAACCCGGGCTGGGCGGGCATTCTCGTCACGCCAGATCCAGAACAGCCACTGGCTGTCCGGGGAGAAGCAGAAATCGCCATAGGCGCTCTCTATGGTTTCCCCGACCTGGATCCCGCTCGCCAGGTCCATGACCCGCAAGCGGTAGTATTCAGAGCCCTGCTCATCGGCAGCCCAGCCATAGAGCTGGTGATCGGGGCTGTGGTGGGCGGCCCCCACCTGGAAGAAGGCCTTGCCCTCGGCCAGAGCGGTCTCATCCAGCAGGACCTCCTCGCCTTCGGCCTGACCCCGGGGACGGCGGGCGTGGATAGGGTGCTCGGCACCGGTCTCGTAGCGGACATAATAGTCCCAGGGACCATCGGGAGCGGGGACGGAGCTGTCATCCTCCTTGATACGCCCCTTCATCTCGGCAAAGAGCTCGGCCTGCAGGGCCTCGGTCGGTGCCAGCATGGACTTTGTATAGGCGTTCTCGGCGTCCAGATGCTCGCGGATCTCGGGGGCGAGGACAGAGGGGTCGCGCAGGACCTCCTTCCAGTTCTCGTCCTTCATCCAGGCATAGTCGTCGGAACGCGCACGACCGAGCTGCTCGGTGACCTTGGGGTCCTTGCGGGCGACGGGGGGCTGGGGGGCATTGTTGGGATAGGTCATGGACCCTAGATGCGCCGTCTGCGGCCGGGTCTCAAGACGGGGCCAGGAAAACGGCCCGCAAAGGGGTCCACTTCGCCGGGTGACGAAGTGGACCCGGTCGGCTTAGCCGCCGTAGAGCAGGGACAGGGTCTCTGCGATGCAGGCGGGCTTGTCCTCGCCTTCGATCTCGATGGTGCATTCATTGCGGATCTGGACGCCGCCGGCCTTGGGCTCAACGCCCAGCAGCTTCTGGCGCATGCGCACGCGCTTGCCGATTCGCACCATGTTGACGAAGCGGACCTTGTCCGAGCCGTAATTGATGCCGCGGCTGACGCCGGTCACCGGCAGCAGGCCAGCGCCCAGGAAGGGGATCAGGGACAGGGTCAGATAGCCGTGAGCGATCGGGCCGCCCATTTCACGGTTGGCGCGTTCCACATCGACGTGGATCCACTGATGATCGCCGGTGGCTTCTGCAAACTGGTTGACGCGTTCCTGGGTGATCTCGACCCAATCCGAAACGCCGACTTCCTGACCGATCAGACCGGGCAGGTCCTTGAATTCAACGGGCTTCATCATTCGCTCCCTTTTATTGAAACATGTGTTCGAGGGTCTAGCATCTGGTCGGCTGTGCGCAAGGCGGCTTTGCCATCCGGGTCGCTGCCAGTATGGAGAGCGCACAGAAGGAATCCACAATGCAACGCGCCCTCAGCGTCAGCCGGATGACCGGCAACCAATCCACCTTCCCTGACTGGTATCAGGCCATTGTCCGCGAGGCGGACATGGCCGAGCTGAGCCCGGTGCGCGGCTCGATGATCATCAAGCCATGGGGTTATGGGGTCTGGGAACGGATCCAGCAGACCATGGACCGCCGTATCAAGGCCCTGGGCGTCGATAACTGCTACTTCCCGCTCTTCATCCCCCTGGGCTTCTTTGCCAAGGAGGCAGAGCACGTCGAAGGCTTTGCCAAGGAAATGGCCGTGGTCACCCACCACCGGCTGAAGTCCATCGACGGCAAGCTCCAGCCCGACCCTGACGCTAAGCTCGATGAGCCCCTGATCGTGCGGCCCACCTCTGAGACCATCATCGGGGATGCCTTTTCGCGCTGGATCAAGAGCCACCGCGACCTGCCCATGAAGATCAACCAGTGGGCCAATGTGGTGCGCTGGGAAATGCGCACGCGCCTTTTCCTGCGCACCTCGGAATTCCTCTGGCAGGAAGGCCACACCGCCCATGCCAGCCGCGAGGATGCCCTGAATTCCACCCGCGAGGCCCTGGAGCTCTATCGGGAATTCTCCGAGACGGTCCTGGCCATGCCGGTGGTGGCCGGTGAAAAGCCGGAGAACGAACGCTTCCCCGGGGCGGACAACACCTATTCCATCGAAGCCATGATGCAGGACGGCAAGGCCCTCCAGGCGGGGACCTCGCACTATCTGGGTACCAGCTTCGCCCGGGCCCAGAACATCCGCTTCCAGGGGGAGTCCGGCGAGCTCGAATATTGCCATACCTCCAGCTGGGGCACCTCCACCCGCCTGATCGGCGGGGTCATCATGACCCACGGGGACGATGACGGCCTTCGCCTGCCCCCGGCCATTGCCCCGCGCCAGGTGGTCGTGGTCCCCATGCTGCGCAACAAGCCCGAGGATGCCGAGGTCCTGGCCTTTGGTCAGGCCCTGGTGGCCGCCCTCCATGACGCCGTCGCCCTGGGCGAACCGGTCCGCGCCCTGCTGGATACCAAGGACCAGCGGTCTGCCGAAAAGCGCTGGAACTGGGTGCGTCGTGGGGCCCCCATCATTGTCGAGCTGGGTCCGCGGGATGTGGCGGCCGCCATGGTCAGCTTCATGCGCCGCGATGACCTGCGCGACGGCGACAAGGTGAAGTCCCAGGTCCTGTCGCGGGACGACTTCATCGCCCAGGTTCCGAGCCTGCTGGCCGAAATCCAGAAGGCCCTGTTTGACGAGGCCAAGGCCCG
>CAIYZB010000359.1 GCA_903930545.1 uncultured Alphaproteobacteria bacterium | reverse complement strand
TCCAGGGCCACGACCAGGCGGTCCAGGGAGCGGGGATTGTCCGCCCCCACAGGCCCGCCACTGACGTCCTGGATGAAGAAGACGTCCAGGGCCTGACCCAGTCGGGATGTAAAAACCCTGGCCCCGACAATATTGGCCCCCGCAGCCGTCACGGCCTGGGCGAGATCCACAAACAGGCGCTGACGGTCGGTGGCGGCGACCACCACCTCGGAGGCATTGAGCCCCGGGAGGATCCGGCCCTCGGCCGCGGCGCCGCCCTCGGCCGCAGCACGGCTGGCCAGGGCCGCATGGGCCAGGACCTCCGGGTCCGGGAAGGAGGTGAAATAGGCGTCCTCCATCCCAGTGGCCCAACCCTCGGCGGCCGGCACGGCGGAGATCAGCCTCAGTCGGGCATCATAGGCGGCGTTCTCGTGATAGCGGCGGATGGCGGCGGCGGCGTCCGAGCCCCGCCCACCGCGGAAAACCGCCTCTGTGGAGGCATAGAGTTCCCGCAGAAGCTGACCCTTCCAGCCATTCCAGACCCCGGGGCCCACGGCCCGGATATCAGCCACGGTCAGGACCAGCAGCAGGCGCAGGCGTTCGGGGTTCTGAACGATGGCGGCGAAGTCGGCGACGGTGCGGGGATCGCCCACATCACGCTTCTGGGCATAGTCGCTCATCACCAGGTGATGCTCCACCAGCCAGGCCACCAGCTCGATCTTGTTGCGGTCCAGGCCGAGACGCTCGCCGGCCTGGCGCGCCACCCGGGCCCCAGCCTTTTCCTGTCCGCCCACACCACCCTTGCCGGTGTCATGCAGCAGCATGGCCAGGAACAGGGCCTCACGGTCATCGATCAGGGGCATGATGGCCGTGGACAGGGGATGGTCCTCGGCAAAGCGCCCGGAGGCAATGTCGGCAATCACGCCTACGGCCAGCAAGGTGTGCTCATCCACCGTATAGGAGTGGTACATATTGAACTGCATCTGGGCCACGATCCGGGCCCATTCGGGGATGAATCGGCCCAGAACCCCGGTCTCGTTCATCAGGGTCAGGACACGCTGAGGATCCCGGCCCCGGGCCAGGATATCCAGAAAGACCCGGGCGGCTTCCGGATCCCGGCGGA
Organism: uncultured Alphaproteobacteria bacterium; assembly: GCA_903930545.1. Taxonomy (GTDB): domain Bacteria; phylum Pseudomonadota; class Alphaproteobacteria; order Caulobacterales; family Caulobacteraceae; genus Phenylobacterium. The sequence continues at coordinate 1,602 of CAIYZB010000359.1, read as the reverse complement.
TCTTGGACCCGATCAGGGCGGCGCAGCGGGTCGCCGTGGTAAAGGCATCGGGGTGCAGGTCGAGACCCCTCTGGTCCGCCAGACGGAACAGGCGCAGCAGATTGACCGGATCGGCTTCGAAGACCTCCGGGCCCTCCACATCGAGTCGCCCGCCCTCCTCGTTGAACCCCTCGTCCAGGGGTTTGCGCTTGGGACGGCCCTGGCCGGGCAGGAGCCGGGAGATCCCTGTGGGCTTCTGCTTGATCCGGTCGGCCTCAAGCTTTGCCGAGAAGACCCGGGTCAGGGAGCCCACCTCCTTGGCGATGAGGAAGTATCGTCGCATGAAGCGTTCCACCGCCGGGGCATCGCCGCGGTCACCGTATCCCATGCGCCGGGCGATCTCCGGCTGGAGATCGAAGGTCAGCCGCTCTTCGGGCCGCCCCGTGGCGAAATGCAGATGGCTGCGCACCGCCCAGAGGAAGTCAAAGGCCCGGATGAAGGCGGTGACCTCGCGGCGGTCAAACATGGCCAGGCGGACAATCCCGTCCGCATGGGCCCGATCGGAGGGGTTCAGATACTGGGCAATCCAGAAGAGGGTGTTGAGGTCGCGAAGGGCACCCTTGCCCTCCTTCACATTGGGTTCCACCAGATAGCGGCTGGCCCCGGCCCGGTCGTGGCGTTCGTCCCGCTCCTTGAGCTTGGCGGCCACGAACTGGGCCCCCGTGCCCTTGACCACATCGTTCTGGAACCGTTTGAACAAGTCCTCCGCCAGGGCCTCGTCTCCGGTCAGGCGACGGGCCTCGAGGATCGAGGTGCGGATGGTGAAGTCTTCCCGGGAAAGCTTGACGCATTCCTCGACGGTGCGCGATGCGTGGCCCACCTTGAAGCCCAGATCCCACAGGGCATAGAGCATGTATTCGATGACGCTCTCGGCATGGGCCGTCTGCTTGTAGGGCCGCAGGAAGAGCAGATCGATGTCGGAATAGGGGGCAAGCGTGCCCCGGCCATATCCTCCCACCGCCAGCAGGGTCAGGCGCTCACCCTCTGTGGGGTTGCGGGCCCGGAAGACGTGGACGGTGGTGAAGTCATAGAGGGCTGTAATGACCTCGTCGGTCACCCCAGAGATCAGGCGTGCGGTCTCGATCCCGCCCGCCCCATTCTCCAGCCGCTCCTTGGCGATCATCCGGCCGCGGAACAGGGCGGCTTTCAGGATCTCCAGAGCCCGGCGCCTCTGCTCGGGCTCATCGCCTGCAGCATCCAGGGCGGCGGCCGATAGCTGGGCGCGCAGGCGCACCCCATCGACAACATATTCCAGGCGGGTCGGGCGAAGGCGAGGCGGCATGGCTCAGATATAGGCTGATCCGTGGGCTGGCGTCAGGGTCAGATCGCAATCCCTGCGGCATCCAGGGCGTCAGCCAGTCGCGTAGACCCGTCCCAGTGCAAGGCCTGCCAGCCGCAGGCCCGGGCGGACTCCACATTCTTCAGGCTGTCATCGATCAGCAGCAGGGCCTGTGGCTCGTGCCCGGTCCGGTCCACTACCGCCTGGAAAAAGGCGGGGTCCGGCTTGGACAGGCCATAGTCCGCCGCATAGTGGATGGCCCGAAAGACCTGACCCAGCCCCAG
>CAIYZB010000358.1 GCA_903930545.1 uncultured Alphaproteobacteria bacterium | reverse complement strand
GCTGCCCCCCGGTTTTGACATCAACCGCATCGAGGTGGATGAGACCCGCCTGACGCCGGAGGCCTGGGAGGCCATGGGCATCCGTCCGGCCACTGGAGACTGGATGGCCGCAGACCGACCCCGGGACGCCAAGCTGGCCCTGCCGGCCGGGCTCGGCGGCCCGGCCCTGCTGCTGTTTCCCAACTATGATGTCTTCGAGGCCTATAATCCCAGCCGCACCTATGCCCTGGGGGTCGGCCTCCTCGCCCGGGCCATCGAGGGCCAGCCGGGGGTGATCTGGCCCGAGGAGGTGCCTCTGACCTTTGACCAGCGCGCCGCCACCCAGAGGGCCCTGACCGCCCAGGAGCTCTATTCCAACCGGATCGACGGTGACCTGGGGGCCTCGACCCGCAAGGCCATCCGGGTCTGGCAGAGGCGCAATGGCCTGGCCGCTGACGGTTATCTGACCCTCGATCTGCAAGCACGTATTACCGGAGTGACCCAATGACCCGCACGCCTTTGGCCCTCAGCCTGGCCCTGTCCCTGGTCAGCTCCGGCGCGGCCCTGGCCGAGGGGTCTGGCCCCATCGATCCGGCCCGCCTGTCCGACCTGACCCGCACCCTGTCCGGGGATGAGTTCGAGGGCCGCAGCCCCGGCAGTGCGGGAGAGACCAAGACCCTGGAATGGCTGACGGCCCAGTTCAAAGGCCTTGGCCTAACGGGCGGCGGCGACAAGGGCGGCTTTACCCAGGAGGTGCCCCTGTTGCGCACCCAGGTGGTGACCGAGGACGCGGCCATGTCGGTGAAGATCGGCGGGAAGACCCTGCCCATGGTCCAGATGCAGCAGGTCTATGCCAATAGCCTGCAGCCCGCTGACCACATCACCATTGCCAATGCCCCGATGGTCTTTGTCGGCTATGGGGTGACCGCGCCTGAACGGGGCTGGGATGACTTCAAGGGCTTGGACCTTAAGGGCAAGGTCGCTGTCGTTCTGATCAATGACCCTGACTTCGAGGCCGAACCCGGCGAGGCCGTGGCCGGCAAGTTCGGCGGCAAGGCCGCCACCTTCTATGCCCGCTGGGTCTATAAGTACGAAGAAGCTGTCCGCCGCGGAGCCGTGGCGGTGCTGATCGTTCATGAGACCGCCGGGGCCGCCTATGGCTGGTCGACGGTCATTGCCCCGGCCGGCGAGAATTTCGACATCGTCCGGGCCAATCCGGCCAAGGAGAAGCTGCAGCTCCAGGGCTGGATCCAGAGGGATGTGGCCGCCGACCTGTTCCGCCGCGCCGGCCTCGATTTCGAGGCCCAGAAGCGGCTCGCCCGGACGCCAGACTTCAAGCCCGTCGCCCTGGGCGACGCGACCTTTTCGGCAGACTACAAACTCACCGCCACCCCCCTGATCAGCCACAATCTGATTGCCGTACTGCCGGGCACTACCCGCAAGGCTGAAAGCATCAGCTTCGGGGCCCACTGGGATGCCTATGGGGTGGGAGCCCCTGACGCCAAAGGGGACCGCATCCGCAACGGCGCCGCCGATGACGCCATTGGCGTAGCTGGCCTGCTGGAACTGGCCCGGGCCTACAAGGCCGGTCCGCCCCTGGCCCGGAGCCTGGTCTTCACCGTCTGGACCGCCGAGGAGCGGGGCCTGCTGGGCAGTGAATACTATGCCACCAATCCCAGCTTCCCCGCCGAGACCATGGTGGCCAACCTGACCCTGGATGTCCTGCAGACGGCGGGGCCGTCTCATGACGTGGTCCTGGTGGGCTATGGCCAGAACGAGCTGGAAGATGACCTCGCCCGCTTCGCCAAGGCCCAGGGCCGGACAGTGACCCCGGATGCTGCACCTCAGCGCGGGCTCTTCTACCGGGCTGACCATTTCTCGTTCGCCAAGCGCGGCGTGCCGACCCTGCTGCTCATGGGCATGGGCGGTGGCGCGGATCTGGTCGTAGGCGGCCGTGAGGCCGGGGATCGCTGGGTCTCGGACTATACGGCCCGCTGCTACCACCAGACCTGTGATGAGTGGCGCGCCGACTGGGACTTGAGGGGCGCAGCCCAGGACATCGCCCTGTTCTACGAGATCGGCAGGGACCTGGCCTCCAGCGACCGGTGGCCGGGCTGGAAGGCCAATTCGGAATTCAGGGTTCTGCGGGAGCGGTCGGCCTCAAGCCGCCGCTGAATAGCCGCTCGAGCCCGCGGAGATCCGGAAACGTCCCACCAGGCGCGACAGTTCGTCGGCCTGACGCGACAACCCGTGGCTGGCTGAAGTGGACTCCTCCACCATGGCCGAGTTCTGCTGGGTCACATGGTCCATCTCGCCCACGGCGGCATTGACCTCGCCCAGGGAGGCTGTCTGCTCAAGGCTGGCCGAGACGATCTGGCTGACCAGCTGGTTGATCTCCACCACGCGGCCGGAGATCTGGCTGAGGGCCTCGCCGCTCTCGCTGACCAGACCCACACCGGCTCCGACCTGGGAGGTCGAGGTCGAGATCAGGGCCTTGATCTCCTTGGCCGCTTCGGCCGAACGCTGGGCCAGGCCACGGACTTCGGAAGCCACCACGGCGAAGCCACGACCGGCCTCACCGGCGCGAGCGGCCTCGACCCCGGCATTGAGGGCCAGAAGGTTGGTCTGGAAGGCGATCTCGTCGATCACCCCGATGATCTTGCCGATCTCCTGGGCCGAGCCCTCGATCTCGTGCATGGCGCTGATGGCGCGACCGACAATGTCGCGACCGCGTTCGGCATCGGCCCGGGCATTTTCCACCACGGCATTGGCCGAGCGGGCCCCGTCAGCGGAATTGGCCACAGTGCGGGTAATGCCGCTCAGGGCAGCAGCCACCTCCTCCAGGGAGCTGGCCTGACGCACAGTGCGCCGTGACAGATCATCCGAGGCCGCGCTGATCTCGCTGGCCGCGGTGCGGATGTCTTCTGCCCCGACCAGGATCCCGGACATGGCTTCGCACAGGCGGGCGACGGCCTGGTTATAGTCGTCCTGGATCTTGCGATAGGATTCCGGGAAGATCTCGGTGAGCCGGGCGGTCAGGTCGCCCGCCGAGAGCCGATCCAGGGCCCGGGACAGGGCATTGACCGCAAAGGTCTGTTCTTCCTCGGCCTTGACGCGGATGAGTTCGTTGCGGGCTCGTTCTTCTTCCAGCTGCTGACGCTGGACCGCCGCCTCGGCCTCGCTCTGGCGACCGGCCATGGCCTCCTTGAAGGAGTCCAGGGCCCGGCTCATCACCCCGATCTCGTCGCTGCGAGAGACGTGGGGCGGCACGACACTGAGATCGCCCTTGGCCAGCCGGCGCAGGGCATCGGTCACATCGGCAATGGGCTGGACAAGGGTGCTGCGAGCGACAATCACCAGAATGCCGGCAAAGGCGATGCCGAGGGCGAGAACCGCAAACATCAGGATCCGACCGGCGGCAGCAAAGGCATTGGCCTTGTCGGATGTCTTCTTGGCATAGGCCTCGATGGTGTCGCCGGCCTTCTCCATGCCGCCTTCGAGGACACTGAACTGTTGCTTGAACTCCCCCAGATGGGTGCGGGCGGAAGCCGGGTCGGCCTCCCCGAGCCTGACGATCATTTCTGCCGAGGAGATGTATTTCGCCAGGGGTTCATCCAGAGCCGTGACCGTGGCCTTGACCTCGGGATCGGTGATCAGGCCCTTGTTGGTGGCCAGGGCCTGACGGAAGGACGAGGCGTGATCAGCCAGGTCCGCCTTGGTCTCCTCCATGGACACCCCTGAGGTGGGGTCCGAGGCCAGAATGGCGGACAGGGCGTCACTGCGAAGGGCATCGTGCATCATGTCCGCCTGCATGTGCTGGCGGATCGCTGCGGCGGTTCGGGTGGTTTCGGTCAAAGCGCTGCCGAGGGAAAAGGCGACCCAGATCCCGGCGCCAGCGCTGATCAGGCCCAGAAGTAGAACAGCCAGCCCGGCCGCAAGGATCTTCTGGTTGATGGACCCGAAAGTCATGGTAACCCCGAACAAGCTATTGATAGCTGTTAGCATTTCTGGTCCGAACCGGTTGATCCATGGTTAATAAAACCATATCCGGCGAGGGTGCGACGATCTGGCACCATGGGTCTCGAACACAACTGGCTATGGCGCAGGGAAGGCTTGACGGGTAAGGCCTCTCGCCTGACACGGAAGCCAAGCAGTGAGCGCCAACGAAACCCCAGCACCCCATGAGGTGGCCCAGAACAACGGGTTGGGAATTCTGCTTCGGGTCATTGCCATGTTCTGCATGGCCGGTCTGGCGGCCGTCGTGAAATGGTGCTCTGCCAAGGGCGTTCCGGTCCTCGAAATCATCTTCTTCAGGAACGCCTTCGCCTTTGTGCCGGTCCTGATCTATGTCTGGCGCACCAGCGGATTTGGCGTTCTGAAAACCAAACGGCCCGGTGCCCATCTGACGCGCTCCCTGATCGGGCTGGTGGGGATGATCTGCGGCTTTACGGCCGTCTCCCTCCTGCCCCTGACCCAGTCCACGGCCCTTTCCTTTTCCTCCCCCCTCTGGATGACGGCTCTGGGGGCCCTGATCCTTAAGGAAAGGGTGGGAGCCCATCGCTGGGCTGCTGTGGCCATCGGATTTGTGGGGGTCCTGGTCATGGTTCATCCTGACCCCAGTCATATGGCTGTGCTTGGCACCTCAATGGCTCTTGTCGGCGCCGTGGGTGCCGCAGGGGCCATGATCACCATCCGCGAGATCGGCCGCACCGAGCCCGGCCCCACCATCGTCTTCTATTTCACCCTGGCGGGCATGATCCTGGGCCTGGCCAGCCTGCCCTTTGGCTGGGTGATCCCGGACATGGCCACCCTGGGCCTGCTGATCTTCGGCGGCCTGCTGGGTGGCACGGGCCAGCTCTTCCTGACCGAAGCCCTGCGCCGGGCCCAGGTGGGCGTGGTGGCCCCCTTCGACTATACCCAGCTGGTCTGGGCCAGCATGCTGGGCTTCCTGATCTGGGGGGAACTGCCTCAGACCCTGACCATTGTCGGGGCCCTCATTGTGGCGGGCAGCGGGGTCTATATCTTGCTGAGGGAGACCCGCAGGTTTCAGGACACCTGATCCTGCCGGAAGCTTGAATTGACATGGCTCCCTACCCAAGTGACTTTCGTTGCGAAGGTCTCGCATGTCGATGATCAGAGGGAGCCCGGTATGACCAAGTCTGCCCTGTTGCTGACCAGTGCGCTTTTCAGTCTTGTTGCGGCCTCCAGTTCACAGGCGGCCGTGACCGTCATCGGTGGCGGCATGGCCCAGGCCTGCTCCCAGGCGGCCCTGGGGGGTGAAACCGATCCCAAGTTCGTCAAGCTCTGCACCGATGCCCTGGAGACCGAGTTCCTCAATGCCACGGACCGGGCCGGGACCTTCGTCAATCGCGGGGTGATGCGTCTGCGCCAGGCCTCCTATCCGGAAGCCACCCGGGACTTCAATGCCGCCCTGAAGATCAAGCCCGAACTGGGGGAGGCCTATGTCAATCGCGGAGCCGCCTCCATCGGCCGCAAGGACTTTGAGGCCAGCCTGCCGGACATCAATCGCGGGCTGGAGCTCGGGGTCGATGAGCCCGCCAAGGCCTATTACAACCGCGGTCTTGCCCATGAGGGCATGGAAGACACCCGCTCGGCCTATTTTGACTACAAGAAGGCCCAGGAACTGGCGCCTGAGTGGGAAGCCCCCACCAAGGAACTGGCTCGCTTCAAGGTCGATCGCCGTTAGGGCACTCGGCCTGATCCTCGCCGCGGCGCTGTTCAGTCAGGCCGCGGCCCAGGATCTGGAGGCCCAGCAGAGAGACAATGCCCTTTGGGGTGAACAGCAACTGGCCCGACAGCAGGCGCTTGCCCGTGACCTGGAATTGAGGGCGCTTGAAAACCGGGTGACGACGGCCACCAATCTGGCCGCGCCCATGCCACAGAGCGGGACGACCTTCGCGACATCCGCGCCGGGCTATGTCTCCATTTCCGATGATCTGCTCGCTGCCTCCCTCGCAAGGATAGGTGCCATAGGGCGTGAGAAGCACTAGGCTGACCTGACCACTGGAGGGGCATCGAGATGCGTTGGCAGGGCGGCCGCAGAAGCGGCAATATCGAAGATCGTCGGGGTATGGGAGCGATCGGTGCCGGAGGGATCGGCATCGGCGGTCTGGTTCTGGCCGCTATCGGCTACTTCGTCTTCGGAATTGACCCCTCGACTACCCTGGGCGTGGTCCAGCAGGTCACGGCCCCGACGGAAGCTGTGGAAGGCCAGCGGGGCACGCCGGATGACCTCAATGCCCGGTTCGTGGATGTCATCGAGACCTCGACCACCGATGTCTGGACCCCGATTTTCAAGGCCGCCGGTCGCACCTATGACCCGCCAGCGGCCATCACCCTCTACAGCCAGGCCACGCCCACGGCCTGCGGTACCGGCCAGAGCGCCATGGGCCCCTTCTATTGCCCGCCAGATCGCAAGGTCTATCTGGACCTGGCCTTCTGGGACGAGCTCGAGACAAGGTTCGGAGCCGGCGGCGAGGCGGCCCGGGCCTATGTCATCGCCCACGAGATCGGCCACCACGTCCAGAACCTGACCGGCGAGATGGAAAAGGCCGAGGCTGGCGGACGCCGGGGGGCGGAGTCCGGCCAGGTGCGTCTGGAACTCCAGGCCGACTGCTATGCCGGGGTCTGGGCTGCCAGGGCGGCAACCGTTTCAGGGGGAGAGGTCGCTCTCGATCCCAAAGACATCGAAGACGGACTTCGCGCCGCCTCTGCCGTGGGGGACGACACCCTGCAGCAGCAGGCCCAGGGCCGGATCGTGCCGGACGCCTTCACCCACGGCACCTCAGCCCAGCGCATGCGCTGGTTCCGGGCGGGTGTGGAAAGCGGCGATCCCGGTGACTGCAATACCTTCGCCGCCGATCGCCTCTAGAGCATTTTCCGATAAGTGTGAAACGGTTATCGGATCGAAAAATGCTCTAACACTTTGAATTAGAGCCCTTTTTATCCGATCAGACGGATCCGTCTAGTCGGAAAGGGCTCTAGGCCACCGGCAGGGGCTCCAGGCCCAGGCAGACATTGACGCAGCGCTTGGCCAGAAGAGCTCCGGCGTCCAGGAAGGGCAGACGCCCCGGACCTTCGGTCAGGACAAGAGGCACCTCCGTGCAGCCAGCTATGATGGCCTCGGCCCCGAGGTCCTTGAGCGCTGCGGCATGGCCCGCCATCTCGGCTCGGACGTCCCCGCCAGTCTCGCCGGCCTTGACCCGATAGAGGGTGGCCATGAAGGCCTCCTGGCCCTCGGGGGGCAGGGCGACCAGCCCCATGCCCTGAGCGGCGAGATATTCACGATAGAGCTTGATGGCATCGCGGGTGCCGAGCACCCCGGTCCGGGCCGCGCCGGTGTCCCGCGCTGCCTTGGCCGCCGTGGCAATCATGTCGATCAGGGGCAGGCCCGAGGCCTGACGCACCGTATCGCCATAGGCATGGGCCGTATTGCAGGCAATGGCCAGGACCTGGGCCCCGGCCCCACGCAGGCCAAGGGCCATCTGTCCCAGGACCGGGCCCGGCTTGGCAAAGGGGTCATTGCGATCCGGGACCTGGGGATTGATGTCCACCAGGGTGCGGATGTGGTCCTGATCCTTCTTGGCCCCCGTCAGGGCCTGGAACTTGGCCAGAAAGTCGAGGGTCGCCGCCGGACCCATGCCGCCGAGAACGCCGAGAACGAGGCTCATCCCAGATGGTCCTCAAGTTCGCCCTGATAGCCGAACAGGCCCTGGGCCCCGCCGGTATGGAGGAAGACCACGGTCTCGTCGCGGAAGTGCCCTGAGCGCGCCAGGTCGATCAGCCCCTTCATGCCCTTGCCGGTATAGACCGGGTCCAGCAGCAGGGCGTCGCTGCGGGCCGCCAGCTTCAGGGCCTCGATCACGGCCTCATCGATCAGGCCATAGCCCGCGCCGACATAGTCGCAATTGGCCACGGTCATTTCCCGGGTTACCCGGTCCTCATGGCCCAGCAACCGAGCCGTCTCGACGGCCAGCTTGTGGACATTGGCCTCCTGGGTCTCCTTCGGGGCCCGAACCCCGATGCCGAGAACCGGAATATCGGCCCCGATCAGGGCGAGGCCCGCCACCAGCCCGGCATGGGTACCTGCACTGCCCGTGGCCGTGACGATCCGGTCGATGACCAGACCCATGTCATCGGCCTGACGGACCAGTTCGATAGCGCAGTCGACATAGCCGAGTGCGCCCACGGCATTGGAGCCGCCACCGGGAATGACATAGGGCTTGCCGCCCCGGGCCGTGACCTCGGCGGCCACCTTGGCCAGTTCGGCGTTCATGTCCGTGCCGCCCGGCACATTACGCAGCTTCGCCCCCATGAGGCGGTCCAGAAGCACATTGCCGGAGCGGGTATAGTCCGTGGCCTTCGACCCCGTGCGCTCCTCCAGGATGACCTCGCAGGCCATGCCATAACGGGCTGCGGCGGCGACGGTCTGGCGCACATGGTTGGACTGGACAGCCCCTTGCGTCACCAGGGTGTCGGCGTCCTGGTCCAGGGCCTCGCCCAGCAGGAATTCCAGCTTGCGGGTCTTGTTGCCACCGCCGGCCAGGCCCGTGCAGTCGTCGCGCTTGACCCACAGATCAGGGCCACCCAGAGCCTTGGTCAGACCGGGCAAGGGTTCCAGCGGCGTCGGCAGATGGGCAAAGCGGGCGCGGGGAAAGCGGGCAAGATGCATGGAGGACTCCTTCGAGCCCCTGCCTAGCACGATGATCCGAATTTAGGCCACGCCTCAGGGGCGCAGGCGTTTGGGCAGGGCCTCGACCTCGGCAGGGGTCATGCGGGTGATGGACTGGATGACACAGGCGCTGGAGCCGATGGGGTTCTGGACCCGAACATCGAGATCGATGGGCTTGCAGACCCGATCCGTCCCGCCCGCGCGTTCGAGCACCAGGGGGTCGGAAAACGCCGCACCCGCCAGACAGGCACTGGCCATGTCGAGGCGAAAGACCTGCTTGTTGCGGGTGGCGAAATAGACCGTCCGGTCATTGCCAATCCTCTGGCCCCTCAGGTCGCTCATCCTGAAGCAGTTTTCAGAAGGGGCCGCCTGGGCCGCGCCGGCAAGAACGGTCAGGGACACAAGGGACGCAAACAGCAAAGGCTTCATGTGAACCTCCAGGGATCTGGCCGGAGCTTACGCCCGGACCACGAATTCGGCACCCGAAATTGCGCCTCATGCGGTCTTTCCCTCCCGTCGGATCACGCCTAGTCTCGACCAGTCCTCGGGGGGCCGCGCACAGGCGGCTGAGAGGCGGGCGAGCCCGCGACCCGTAGAACCTGATCCGGGTCATGCCGGCGAAGGGAAGGCAGTCCGGGCCGACGCCCGAGGTCTCTCCGCGCCGTCACGTCCCTCGCCTCGAAGGAACCTGCCGGTGAACATCCAGACCCCGCTCGCCAATGCCATTCCCACCGGAGAACGTCCTGGCTCCCGCAAGGTCTATGAGCCCGGCACCCTGTGGCCGGACATCCGCGTGCCCTTCCGCGAGGTGGCCGTCCACCCCAGCGCCAATGAGCCGCCGGTGACCATCTATGACCCCTCGGGCCCCTATACCGACCCCACGGCGACCATCGATATCGACAAGGGCCTGTCGCGGACCAGGGAGCCCTGGGTCGTCTCCCGCGGTGATGTGGAGATCGTGGCCAATCCCCGGGAAGTGAAGCCCGAGGACAATGGCGGTGCCACGGGCAAGCATCTCGCCCCCCAGTTCTCCAGCCCCCGCCGGGTCTATCGCGCCAAGGACGGGGCCTGCGTCACCCAGCTGGACTATGCCCGTCGCGGGATCATCACCCCTGAGATGGAATATGTGGCGATCCGCGAGAACCTGCGCCGCAAGGCCGCCGATCCCTTCATCCGAGACGGGGAAGATTTCGGTGCCGAGCTGCCCGACTATGTGACGCCCGAGTTCGTCCGCGACGAGATCGCCCGGGGCCGGGCCATCATCCCGGCAAACATCAATCACACGGAACTGGAGCCGATGATCATCGGCCGGAACTTCCTGGTGAAGATCAATGCCAATATCGGCAATTCCGCCGTTCTGTCCTCCGTCGCTGACGAGGTGGACAAGATGGTCTGGGCGACCCGCTGGGGGGCTGACACGGTCATGGACCTGTCCACCGGCCGCAACATCCACAACATCCGCGACTGGATCATCCGCAACAGCCCGGTGCCGATCGGCACGGTGCCAATCTATCAGGCCCTGGAAAAGGTCGATGGCGTGGCCGAGGACCTGAACTGGGAAGTGTTCCGCGACACTCTCATCGAACAGGCCGAGCAGGGGGTGGACTATTTCACCATCCATGCCGGTGTCCGCCTGGCCTATGTGCCCCTCACCGCCAAGCGAGTGACGGGGATTGTCTCACGCGGCGGCTCGATCATGGCCAAGTGGTGCCTGGCCCACCACAAGGAGAACTTCCTCTACGAACACATTGAAGACATTTGCGAAATCATGCGCGCCTATGACGTTTCCTTCAGTCTGGGAGATGGCCTGCGCCCCGGGTCCATCGCCGATGCCAACGACGCCGCACAGTTCGCCGAGCTGGAGACCCTGGGGGAACTGACCCAGGTGGCCTGGAAGCACGGGGTCCAGACCATGATCGAGGGCCCGGGCCATGTGCCCATGCACAAGATCAAGGCCAATATGGACAAGCAGCTGT
>CAIYZB010000357.1 GCA_903930545.1 uncultured Alphaproteobacteria bacterium | reverse complement strand
TTCAGACGTGTGCTCTTCGATCTCAGGCCGCCACAGCGAGGTTGCGGGCATAGGTCCAACCATTGCCGGTCTCTTCATGGCTCCAAAGGGCTGCAATACCTCGCTGGTCATGCAGTTGCGCCAGGATCTGGGCGGCCTCGCCAGTGCGGACGCAGAGGGGCTGGCCGAGGGTTGTCAGGGCCTGGTCCAGTTCCTTCAGGCACTCCGCCGCAAAGTCCCACTGCCGGGCCGAGGCATCTGGCTGGGCCCATAGACCAGGCTCTACGATATAGAGAGGCAGGACCGGCCCGGCCCGGGCCGCCAGGGTCAGCGGCCGGTGATCTACAACCCGGAGGTCGCGCTTGAACCAGACGACCTGCAGCGGCCCGGTCACGAGACCCCCAACTCGGCGAGCACTGCCGGGATCCGGTCCTTCAAGGTGAAGAAGCCCTTCGTGGCCAATGGCCAGAAAGCGTCGTCCCAGTCCCGACGCGCCTGGATCAGCGTGATGCCGGCCAAGGCCAATTCTGGTGCCAGTCGCGCCAAGGCCTGAGCCGTTGGCCCAACGGGCGCGAAGGCCGTCACGATTTTGCTGACCCCGGCTTGCCCAGCCGCTGTCGCCAGGTCCGAGGTCGACAGCCTGACTATGCGGTCGACTGGGCCGCCAAAATGCCGGGCTGCGCGGGTAGCGGTGTCGTCTGCAGCAGCCTCAGAGAACCGCCGGCCCGCCTCGCCCCAGGCTAGGTCGGGATCCGCAGCCACAACCACGCCCTGAACGGCCGATCGGACAGGCAGCAGGGATTCTGGATGCAGGTCTTCCGGTGTAACCAACAGCAGGAAGGGCTGGCTCAGGTCGCTCCGCATCTGCGGGGCCAGAGGCCGTGCAGGACCAACCGGAGGCTCGGTCAGGGCAAAGGCTGTTTGTGCCAAGCCTTTGGGGGCAAACCGGCCCTCGGTGTAGCGTTCGATATTGGAGGCGGTCGCAAGGTAGGTTTTGCCCGGCGTCTGGAGCCCAGCGACCCATCGCCAGGACAGCGTGTTGCTGGCTGCGTCGGCATCGACCAGGTGACGAAGGAAGAAGTCGGCACCGAGGGCCCAGGGTAGGCCAAGGGTGAAGATCCAGATCGAGGCGAACCACATCCGCGCGTGGTTATGCAGATAGCCTGTCTGAACCAGCTCGTGGGCCCAATCATCGAACCCCTCGATTCCGGTGGCACCGCGCTCGGCATCGGCCAGGGCTCGGCTGTCCGCAAGGTCGATGCGGCTGCGGTCGCGGGTCTCCAGAAACCGGGTCCATACGGAGGGGCGAAGCTCCAGCCAACCCTTCCAGTAGGTTCGCCAAAGCACTTCCTGGACATATTTCCCGGCGGCATCGAGCTGGTGGAGCGCCAGGACAGTCTCGACGATCTCCTGCTCGGTAATCAGCCGACGGTTCGTATAGGGCGACAACCGCGAGACGGCACCCGGCTGGTCCGGCCCCGGATCAGTGTTCCGCCCGCTTTCGTAGGCACGTCCCGCCCGCGGCGCAAAGTCAGCCAGTCGGTGCAGGGCTGCCTGGCGGGACGGCGGAAAGTTGGTCTCGGCCAGTCGGTCAGGCGTCAGGGTCATCGGGCAGCGGGCTCGGTTCGACGCGGGCTGGCGAGGATACGCAACATGTTCGCGGTTGTTACACCCTTACCCCCTGTCACAACGGTCACAAGGTCACAAACGCCCTCGCTGACGGTCCGACCTCGATCCCCAATTGTGACGTTGTGACCATTGTGACAGCCACCTAACCAAGTGACACCCTGTGACCACGGCCGAGGCAAAGGCCTCAGGCGTCCTTCCCGACACCAGGTCCGCCCGTAAGGTGGGGGCGTCGTCACCGTCAGAGATCGATGAAGCGCTTGAGGCTCGAGGTATTGGAACCCACACAAGGCGGGACGACGTCGGATCTGATCGGGGCCATTTCCCGGCAGGCGCAGTGCGGAGCCCGTTTGAGGAAACCCTGAAATACAACGAGATCTTCCGGCCTCGCCCAAGGCGCAGAGAGATTTGTGGCGGGGGGCGATGGCTGTCGACGGGAGGCTGAAAACGAACTCTCTCCAGGTCCAGACTGATCACGTCATCCTCGCGCCCGGCCACGCCCGAATTCGCTAGCTCAGCGACACGCTTTAGAGGGCCGGTTTGGATGTCGCCGAGGTCTGGGATCGCTTCGAAAAAGGACTTGTTTTCCTCACGCGGTGCCCACTCACATTAGGATGTTTTTTTCTCGCGGGAGCAGGACCATGGCCGTATCCATCACCCACGATGGCGAGATCACCATCGTCGCCATCGACCGGCCCGACCGCCGCAACGCGGTCGACAGCCCCACCGCCCACGCCCTGTATGATGCCTTCAAGGCGTTCGACGCGGACGACGCGGCCTCAGTCGCCATCCTCACCGGAACCGGCGGCAACTTCTGCGCAGGGGCCGACCTGAAGGCGATCGCGGCGGCAGACGGCGGCGGCAACCCAGTCAAGCTTAAGGGCGACCTCGGCCCCATGGGCCCCACCCGTCTGAAACTGTCGAAGCCGGTGATAGCAGCCGTCGAAGGGTTCGCCGTCGCCGGCGGGCTGGAACTGGCACTGTGGTGCGACCTCCGAGTGGCGGCCCGGAGCGCGACGTTCGGCGTCTTCTGCCGCAGGTTCGGCGTGCCGCTGATCGACCTGGGCACCGTGCGTCTGCCACGCTTGATCGGCCAGTCGCGCGCCATGGACATGATCCTGACCGGACGCGGCGTGCCCGCCGAAGAGGCCGAGACCATGGGGCTGGCCAACCGGGTCGTCGAGGACGGCGAGGCCCTGACCGCAGCCGTCGTCCTGGCCAAACAGATCTCCGTCTTCCCACAGGGCTGCATGCGTAACGACCGCCGCTCGGTGCTCGAGCAGTGGAGCCTCGACTGGGACGCCGCTACCGCCCGCGAGATCGAGCTGGGCAACGAGACCCTCCGCTCCGGCGAGACCCTGGCCGG
>CAIYZB010000356.1 GCA_903930545.1 uncultured Alphaproteobacteria bacterium | reverse complement strand
TCCGACCTGCTGATCCTCGCCGCCCGTCCCTCCATGGGAAAGACCGCCCTGGCCTGCAACATCGCCTTTGATGTGGCGCGCAAATACCAGTTCCAGACCATGCCAGATGGGTCAAAAAAGACCCTGAGCGGCGGGGTCGTGGCCTTCTTCTCCCTGGAAATGAGTGCCGAGCAGCTGGCCATGCGTCTGGTGGCCGAAGCCTCGGGGGTGTCTGGCGACCGCTTGCGCAAGGGTGAGATCGATCCGGTGGAGTTCGGCCGTGTGCGCGACGCCGCCATGGAGATCCGGGAAAGCCCGCTCTATATCGACGCCACCGGCGGTATTACCATCGCCAAGCTGGCGGCCCGTGCCCGTCGCCTGAAACGCACGGTCGGTCTCGACCTGCTGATCGTCGACTACCTGCAGCTGGTCACCGGCGGTGAAGGCAGTAAGTCCGACAACCGGGTTCAGGAGGTCAGCCAGATCACCATGAGCCTAAAGTCCCTGGCCAAGGAACTGTCCATCCCTGTGGTCGCCCTGTCCCAGCTGTCGCGTCAGGTGGAAAACCGCGAGGACAAGAAGCCCCAGCTGAGTGACCTGCGGGAATCCGGCTCCATCGAACAGGATGCCGACGTGGTCATGTTCGTCTATCGCGAGAGCTATTATGTCAGCCGGGCCGAACCCCGGGAGGGGACGTCCGAGCACTTCACCTGGCAGGAACAGATGGACCAGGTCAAAGGCCTGGCCGAGGTGATCATCGGCAAGCAGCGTCACGGCCCTATCGGCACGGTCAAGCTGGCCTTCAACGAGGACATCACCAAGTTCGGCAATCTGGCCCGCGACAGCCACTACGATCCGCACTGACCTTCCGCCGGTGACCTTCTGCCGCTAAGGGGACGTGATGAGCCTTCCCGCCGCTGCACGCCTGACCATCGACCTGGATGCCCTGGCCAGGAACTACCGACAGCTGCGCGATCTTGCACCCGGGGCGGAAGCCGCCCCCGTGGTCAAGGCGGATGGCTATGGCCTGGGTGCAGCCCAAATCGCGAGCCGCCTTTGGGCTGAAGGTGCCCGCAGTTTCTTTGTCGCGCGCCTGGCCGAGGGCGAAGCCCTGAGGACCGCCCTGGGCGCGGCCCGTCCGGCCCGCATCCTGGTGCTGGATGGCCTGATCCCCGGCACCGAGGCCCGGTTCAAGGCCGCCAACCTCGTCCCCGTCCTGTCGTCGATGCCCCAGATCGAGGCGGCAACGGCCCTGGCCGGCCAGGGCACCCTGGAATGCGCCCTGCAGGTGGATACCGGCATGTATCGCCAGGGCCTGCCCATGGAACAGACCAAGGCCCTGGTCCAGGCTGGTGACCGTCTGTCCCATCTGAAGATCGATTTGATCATGAGCCATCTGGGCTCGGCGACCCTGCCGGATGATCCCCGCAACCGCGCACAGCTGGAGGCCTTTCGTGAGGTGCGCCAGATGTTCCCTGAGGCAAAAGCCAGTCTGGCGGCTTCGGCGGGGATATTCCTCGGACCCGACTATCGTTTTGACCTGGTTCGCCCCGGGATCAGCCTCTATGGCGGTGGCCCCGAAGAGCGCCCCGATCCGCGCCTGCAGGCCGTGGCGACCTTCACAGCCCCCTTGCTGGCCATACGACACGTCCCCGCCGGCTCGACCATAGGCTATGGCCCCTCCATGGTAGTGGACCGCCCCAGCCGGGTGGGCCTTGTTGGTGCCGGTTATGCCGACGGCCTGATCCGCGCGGCCAAGGGCAAGAGCCAGGCCTGGGTAGACGGCGGCCTTTGCAGGGTCCTGATCGTGACAATGGATCTCATTGTCATCGACCTTGAGGATGCCGAGGTCCAGGTCGGAGACTGGGTCGAGTTCATGGGCCGTAATGTGGCCCTGGACGATCTGGCCAGCGCGGCGGGCACGGTGGCTCACGAGTGCCTGGTCCGGCTGAACAGGGCCGAACGGATCTATCGCGGCGAAGCCTGATCCCCGCCCCCCGAATGCCCGCGAAGCGGCTAGACTGAGGGTCTCAACGAATCAGGAGCCCGCATGGCCCGCGACGGTGCCGTCTATGTCTGCCAGACCTGCGGCGCGGTTCAGTCCAAATGGGCGGGCCAGTGTCCGGCCTGCTCTGCCTGGAACAGTCTCGTGGAAGAGGTGCAGTCCCGTCCCCCCGGCGCTCTTGCCCCGACAAAGGCGACCAAATCCCGGGGCCTGTCCTTTCAGGGCCTGGAAGACGAGGTGGTCGCCCCACCCCGCATTGCCACGGGCATAGACGAGTTTGACCGGGTCTGTGGCGGCGGGATCGTCCCGGGCTCTGCCATCCTGCTGGGGGGTGATCCCGGTGTCGGCAAGTCCACCCTTCTGCTCCAGGTGGTGGCCAGCGCAGCCCGTCTTGGGGCCTCCTGCGCCTATATCTCCGGGGAAGAAGCTATCGAGCAGGTCCGCGGCCGCGCCCAGCGCATGGGCCTGGCAGACGCCCCAGTGCGCCTCGCCACGGAAACCTCCCTGCGCGACATCCTCGACAGCCTGAAGCGCGAGCGCTTCGATCTGGTCATCATCGACTCCATCCAGACCATGTGGTCCGACGCCCATGAGGCCGCCCCGGGCTCTGTCACCCAGGTCCGTGCCGCCGCCGGTGAACTGGTGCGTCTGGCCAAGAAACAGGGCGTGGCCGTCATCCTAGTGGGGCATGTCACCAAGGAAGGCACGATTGCCGGCCCCCGGGTGATCGAGCACATGGTCGATGCCGTCCTCTCCTTCGAGGGCGAGCGTGGCTATCCCTTCCGGGTCCTGCGCGGGGCCAAGAACCGCTTCGGGGCAACAGACGAGATCGGCGTCTTCGAGATGGGCGACTCCGGCCTGGCCGAGGTGCGCAATCCCTCGGCCCTGTTCCTGGACACCAAGGGCGAGCGGGCCGCAGGGGCCGCCGTCTTTGCCGGGATCGAAGGCTCCCGTCCCGTGCTGGTGGAGTTCCAGGCCCTGGTGGCACCCTCGGCCTATGGCACCCCGCGTCGCGCCGTGGTGGGCTGGGACAGCGGTCGTCTGGCCATGGTCCTGGCTGTGCTGGAGGCCCGCTGCGGCCTGGGTCTGGGCAACCGCGATGTCTATCTGAATGTCGCGGGTGGTCTCAGGATCACCGAGCCTGCAGCCGACCTCGCCGCTGCGGCCGCGCTTGCCTCCTCCGCCCTGGACGTGGCCCTGCCGCAGGACTGTGTGGTGTTTGGCGAGATCAGCCTGTCGGGGGATGTGCGCCCTGTTGGACGTTCGGAGACCCGTCTGAAGGAGGCGGCCAAGCTCGGCTTCCGCCGGGCCTTTGCACCGGCAGATCCAGATGGCGCGCCCCTGAGGATCACAAATGTCACTCGTCTGGGGGATGCCATCCGCCGGATCGGCGAAGGAGATTGGGACTAAGCCATGCCCTGGTTCGACATCATCGTCCTGTCCATGCTCCTGACCTCGGCCGGGATCGGATTTTACCGGGGCGCGGCCCGGGAAATGGTGACCGTGGTCTCCTTTCTGTTCGCTCTGATCGGATCGATCCTGGCCCTGAAGGTCACTGGCCCCATCGGACGCGGGATGATCGACCCGGACTGGGCGGGAACGGTCGCGGCAGGACTCTCCGTCATGGGGCTGATCTATCTTGCCTTGCGTCTGATCCTGGGAGGCATAGCCAGCCGCATTCAGGAGACCGAAATCCTGGGCATGTTCGACCGCACCATCGGTCTTGGGTTCGGACTGGTCAGGGCCCTGGTCCTGCTGGGGGCCCTGAACATCGCCTTCACCATGGCCACCC
>CAIYZB010000355.1 GCA_903930545.1 uncultured Alphaproteobacteria bacterium | reverse complement strand
CCATTTCGCGGTCCCCGACTCCACGTTTGATCAGGGGCAGTTCCATGACGCCTTCGGAGGGCTTGGGATGGCCGACCACAAGGGCCCAGTAGGTCTTCTGGGCCTTGCGCCGGGCAAAGGCTCCAGCCAGCTTGGCCGCCGCCCCCGGGGACTTGCCCAGGACGAGAACACCTGAGGTATCGCGGTCCAGACGGTGGACGAGACGGGGCCGTTCCAGCCCCTCGCCCCAGGCCGACAGCAGACGGTCCACATGTTTGGTGGTCTTGGTGCCGCCCTGGACCGCAAGGCCCGAAGGCTTGTTCAGAACCAGGACTTCTTCGTCCTCATAAAGGACCAAAGACCGGGCAAAGGCGGCTTCCTTGGGATCCAGACCTTCCTTGGCCTCACGGGGGGCGGCATCGGGCAAGGGCGGAACCCGGATCACCGAGCCCGCCACGAGCCGGGAATCGGCCTTGGCGCGAGAGCCATCGACCCGCACCTGTCCGGACCGGAACAGGCGCTGAAGCTGAACATGGGTCAGGTGCGGCCAGCGGCGCTTGAACCAGCGGTCCAGACGCACCCCGTCCTCACCGGCATCCACATAGAGGGTGCGGACTTCCTTCATGCAAACCCCCGACGGGCCAGGGCCAGACCGGCAAAGACCGCCACGACCGACAGAATGACCGAGGCAAGGGCATAGGCCAGGGCCGAGCCCAGTTCACGGCGCTCGATCATGGCTGCGGTCTCCAGGGAGAAGGCGGAAAAGGTCGTGAAGCCCCCGAGGATTCCGACCCCGAGCAGAAGGCGGAACCGCTCAGGATCCCCGCCCCCCTTCTGGCTGAGCCAGCCGGACAGGAGGCCCATCAGCAGACCGCCCAGGAGATTGGCCCCAAGGGTGCCATAGGGCCAGGCGCTGCCCAGCCATCGGACCGCCTGAAGCCCCAGGCCATAGCGCGCCACTGCCCCTACCGCTCCGCCAGCGGCCACCAGAAGAAACCTGTCCATGCGCCCTTATGCTCCGGTGGGCTCGGGCTCGGAAGCCCCCTGGGGACGAACAAGACCGAGGCGAGCCTCGATGGCGGCAAGGTCATCCGGCACCGGAGCCACGATCCGCCGCTCGCCACCGGAGGGGTGAGGAAAGCGCAGGGCTGCGGCGTGCAGCAATAGACGTGGCGTTGCCTCGCCCCCGACCATGAGGGCCCCGCCATAGCGGGGGTCGCCTGCAATGGGCCGACCGATGGAGGCCAGATGGACCCGCAGCTGGTGCATGCGCCCGGTCTCGGGATTGAGCTCCAGCAGGGCGGCACCGGGCACGGCGGCCAGGGTCTTGTAGCGGGTCAGGGCCTCTTCCGCGTCGGGATGGTCAGGCTCGCAGACCCGCATATAGGCCTCACGGCCAATGCTTTCCCGGCGCAGGGGTGACTTGATCATGCCGCCCTTGGGTTCCGGCGGGCCGGGGGTGACAATGGCATTATAGGTCTTGGAAAAACGCTTCGCCATCAGGGCCTTGCCGAGGAAACCTGCGGCCGGTTTGGTCCGCGCTGTGAGGATGACCCCAGAGGTATCCCGGTCCAGCCGATGGATCAGACGCGGCCTGGCCTTACCCGGCTTGGCAAAGGCCCAGAGCAGGTCATCCAGGGTCTTGGCCTGGATCCGCCCGCCCTGGCTGGACAGGCCCGCAGGCTTGTTCAGCACCACAATATGGGGATCCTGATAGATGACCATGGCCTTCACATAGGCCACTTCTTCCGGGGTCAGGACCACGGGGGTGAGATTGGTCATGGCCGACGCCCCTTGCGGATCTCGGCCCAGCGATCGAGGCGTTCCTTGATCCGGGCCTCAACGCCTTCGCCCTTGGGGGCATAGAAGGTGCGGCGCTCCATCTCGTCCGGAAAATAGGACTGGCCGGAAAACCCGCCTTCGACATCGTGGTCATAGGCATAGCCGGAGCCGTATCCCAGATCCTTCATCATCTTG
>CAIYZB010000354.1 GCA_903930545.1 uncultured Alphaproteobacteria bacterium | reverse complement strand
GCGGTGGCATTCATGACATTGTGGTGCCCGGCCATGGGCAGGTGCAGGTCATGCAGCCAGGTGGTTTCCCCCTCATGGGGGGCAAAGACCACATCGAAGCGCGACCCATCGGGGCCCATGGAGATCTTCTCGGCCCGGACCTCGGCCTGGGGATTGATCCCATAGGGGATGACCCGGCGGTTCTGGACCTTGGCCGCCATGGCCTGGACCTCGGGGTGGTCGGTGCACACGGCGGCAAAGCCGTAGAAGGGGATCCCCTCCACGAAGTCCTTGAAGGCCTTACGCACGGCATCGAAGTCGCCGTAGTGGTCCAGGTGTTCCGGGTCGATATTGGTGACGATGGCGCAGGTGGACTTCAGCTTCAGGAAGGTGCCGTCGCTCTCGTCGGCCTCGACGACGATCCACTCGCCCTCGCCCACCTTGGCATTGGTGCCATAGGCATTGATGATCCCGCCATTGACCACGGTGGGGTCAAGCCCGCCGGCATCCAGCAGGGCCGCGACCATGGACGTGGTGGTGGTCTTGCCGTGGGTGCCGCCAATGGCGACGGAGAATTGCTGGCGGGTCAGTTCGGCCAGCATCTCCCCGCGGTGGACCAAGGGCAGGCGGTGGGCGCGGCCGGCCACCATCTCCGGATTGTCGGCCTTCACCGCCGTCGAATAGACGATGGCCGAGGCCCCTTCCACATGGGCGGGGTCGTGGCCGATGAAGACCTTGATGCCGAGCTTTTCGAGACGCTCGGTATTGGCGCTGGCCCGGGCATCGGAGCCCTGAACCGTATAGCCGGTCTTGAGCATGATCTCGGCAATGCCGCTCATGCCGATGCCACCGATCCCGATGAAGTGGACGGGGCCGAGGTCGAAGGGAACGGGCCTGCGGTTCATCGCCGGGCCTCCATGGCGGTCTTTTCCACGAGGTCGGCCAGACGCTCAGCGGCATCGGGCCGGGCAATGGACCGCGCCCCCGCTGCCATGCGGGTCAGGCGGGCAGGATTGGACAGCAGCTTGGCCAGGGCCCCGGACATGGAATCCACGGTGAGCTGGCTTTCCCGGGCAATCTCGGCACCCCCAGCATCGGCCATGACCTGGGCATTCTGGCCCTGATCATCGTCCAGGGCGATGGCGAGCGGGATGAGGATGGCGGGTTTGCCGGCCACGGCAAACTCACAGACCGAGCCGGCCCCGGACCGGCCAATCACCAGATGGGCAGACTTCAGACGGCTGGCCATGTCGCGGAAGAAGGGCGCGATCTCCGCCTCCACCAGGGCATCAGCATAGATGGCCCGGGCGGCGTCCATCGATTCCGGGCGGGTCTGCTGCTGAACCTTCAGCCGGGCGCGCAGGCCCTCAGGTAGCTGGCGGATGGCCTCGGGCATGAGTTCGGACAGCAGGCGCGCGCCCTGGCTACCGCCTGTGATCAGAAGGCGGATGGGGCCATCGGGCTCGGGGGCCACATAGGGCTCGTCGAACAGGGCCTGGATCTCGGGGCGGATGGGGTTGCCCACCAGAACGGCCCGCTCTGCCACCTTGGGCGGGGCCTTCTGCAGGCTCGGAAAGGCGCAAGCCACGGTCGTCACATGGCTGGCCAGACGGCGATTGGCCCGGCCCATGACCGCATTCTGCTCGTGGATCATGGTCGGCCGGTTCTGGGTGATCCCGGCCAGCAGACCCGGCACCGAGGGATAGCCACCAAAGCCCACCACAATTGCCGGGTCGATCTTCTTGAAGGCTGTCCTGGCCTGGAGCACGCCGCGCACGATGGCCATGCCGGCCAGGGCCATGCCCACCGGGTCACCGGACTTGAAGGTGCGGGCGGACAGCCCGATCCGCATCTCCGCCGGGAAACTCCCCGCAAAGCCTGCAACCCGCTCGTCGCTGGCCAGGATGATCCGCCAGCCCCGCGCGATCAGGGCCTCGGCAAGGGCCTGGGCGGGGAACAGATGGCCACCGGTCCCACCGGCGGCAACGACAGCTATCTTGCGCATATCAGCGACTTAAGCGAAGGCCGCCGACTTGGCGAGCCCTTCCCCCTGGGAATAGGCCCCGGGATTGCGCCGGATAAGGGCCAGAGCCATGCCAAGGGTCAGACAGATCGCCAGCATGGATGACCCGCCATAGGAGATGAAGGGCAAGGTCATGCCCTTGGTGGGGATCATGTTCAGGTTCACCGCAACATTGATGAAGGTCTGCTCGCCCACCAGGACAAAAAGACCGGCTGCCGCAACCTGCTGGAAGGGATCGGACAGTTTCATAGCCTTGTAGAGACCACGGATGACGATGAACCCGAAGGCCACGATCAGCAGCATGGACAGGATCAGGCCGTATTCCTCGGCCGCCACGGAATAGATGAAGTCGGTATGCAGGTCAGGCACGTGACGCTTCATCACCCCCTCCCCCGGACCGCGACCAAAGAGGCCGCCCGCCGCAATGGCTTCTGCCGCCCGATCCACCTGGTGGGTATCGGCCGCCTCGGGGCGGAAGAAGCGGTCCACCCGGCTGGCCACGTGGGGAAAGACGAAATAGGTCGACGACAGCCCAACCCCGGCCGCGGCCACAAGGGCTGTAATCCAGGACAGGGGCACGCCTGCCATCCAGAAGGCCGCACCAAAGGCCACGGTGATCAGGACTGTCTGGCCTACATCAGGCTGGATCAGCAACAGGGCGACGGAGATGAAATAGAGGCCGAAGGCGATGGAGACGCCGGGCACCCCCTCGCCCTTCTGGCCTTCGGCGAACATCCAGGCCACCAGGATGATCAGGGCTGGCTTCATGAATTCCGACGGCTGGAGGGTAAAGCCGGCGAATTCCAGCCACCGGGTCGCCCCCTTGGCCGTGTGCCCCATGAACGGCAGGGTGATCATGATGGCTATGGCCACCAGCCAGATGACAAAGGCGGCTCTTCGGATGCCTCGAACATCCAGCATCGATACCGAAATCAGGATCGTCGAGCCCAGGGCCGCGAAGAGGCACTGGCGCACAGCAAAATGGAATGGATCGCCGATGTTCATCCGCGCCGCCGCAGCCGGGCTGGCGGCAAAGGACATCAGGACCCCGAAGACGATGAGGGCGGCAGCAGCCCCAAGAACCAGACGGTCCGACGTCCACCACCAGACCCCCAGACGGGACCGGTCGGACCGGGCGAAAGCTGTCGAAGGTCGTTCCTTGGGAGTACGATCCATCAGGCCCTGACCCCCTTGGTCACTGGAGAGGTGAGCCCGGACACGGCGGCGCGGAAGGCCTCACCCCGGGCTTCGAAGTCAGCATACTGGTCGAAGGAGGCACAGGCGGGCGACAGCAGGACAATGGCCTCCTGCCCCGTGGCTGCGGCGTCGGCATAGGCACTGG
>CAIYZB010000353.1 GCA_903930545.1 uncultured Alphaproteobacteria bacterium | reverse complement strand
TGAAGCTGGAAGGCTTCATCGTCTCCAACCACTGGGACATGATGGGCGACTTCGTCAGCGACCTCACCGCCTGGCACCAGGCCGGCAAGATCAGCTGGAAGGAAACCGTGAAGGAGGGCATTGAAAAAGCCCCCGAGGCCTTCCTCGGCCTGTTCTCCGGCGAGAACTTCGGCAAGATGCTGGTCCGCCTCTAAAGTCCATTCCGCCCCCTCGGCGATTGGCCGAGCGGGGCGGACCCGCTAGAAGATCCCGGTATCCCGCCCCCCGGAGCCTGCCCCGTGTCCCGTCTGTTCAATGCCTATGTGATCATCGACTGGAGCGCCGCGGCCAAGCCTGCGACGGGACCGGATTCCGTCTGGATCGGCGTCATGAAGCGCGATGTGCGTTTCCGCCTGACCTTCGAGGCCTTCAATCCGGCCACCCGACAGGAGGCCGAAACCAAGCTGGCGGCCATTCTGGATGACATGAAGAAGCGCGGCGAGCGTGCCCTTGTGGGCTTCGACTTCCCCCTGGGCTTTCCCCGCGGCTTTGCGGCTCAGCTGAAGATGGTCGACGTCGCCCCCTGGCGCGGGGCCTGGGACCTGCTGGACAAGCTGGTCAAGGACAAGGCCGACAACAGCAACAACCGGTTCATCGTTGGTGGCAATCTGAACCGTCAGCTGACCGGCTCGGACTTTCCGTTCTGGGGCTGCCCGCCCCGGGATGCCAATACCAACCTCCAGCCCAAGCGTAGCCGCCCTCACGGCGATGGCGACCTGCCGGAATTCCGCCATGCCGATGAGGCCGCCAAGGGGGCCTCTTCCATCTGGAAGCTCTACTACAACGGCTCGGTGGGGGGGCAGGCCCTGGTAGGCATTCCCGCCGTCTCACGGCTGAAGAAGGCTCGCGGTGACCGGGTTAAGATCTGGCCCTTCGAGACCGGGTTTGAGGACCTGGCCAAGGTCGACCTGACCGATGTGGATGCCGTTGTGACCGAGGTCTATCCCTCCCTCTACAAGGCCCAGCCTGGCCCCGGCGAGGTCAAGGACATGGCCCAGGTCCGGGCTACCGCAGAACACTTCGCCAAGCTGGACGAGGCCGGAAAGCTGGGGGCGATCTTCGGTCCTGGCAAATCCCTGGCCCCCGAGGTCCTGGACGTCGCCGAGCGTGAAGAGGGCTGGGTCCTGGGAGTGGATGTCTGACACCTGGTTGAAGGGTGACATTTCGCAGAAAGTGGCATAGATTTCGATCTGCCACTGCGACGGGTTGCCACCAATGTCCGAAACCATTGATGTCCGCATCGCTCCAAATGGGCGCATGGTCCTGCCGCGTGCAGCACGGGAAGCCCTGGGCCTGACTGGGGCGGGGGTCGTGGTGGTTTCCCTCGACGGAAATGACGTGCGCCTGACGTCCATGCGCGAGAGTCTGCTTCAGGCCCAGGCGCTCTACCGCGCCAATTCGACAAACGCGCTTTCCACAGACGATTTCCTGAAAAATCGGCGCGATGAAGCCCTGCAGGAACAATCCGAAGATCTGAAATCCTGACGATGGCCAGGGTGGTCTTCGACGCATCTGCGGTCCTTGCCCTGTTGCGCGATGAGCCTGGTTCGGAACTCATCGCTGAAAATCTCGGCGAAGCCCTGATTTCAGCCGTCAACCTGCAGGAGGTCATCAAGACGCTGTTGGCGTGGCGTTTCGACATCGACACTGTGCGCCGGATGATCGGTGCCCTGCATCTTGAGGTCAGGAACCACGACGCGGATGCGGCCTACGCGGCAGCGGCTCTGTGTGAGGCGACCCGAACCTTTGGGAGTGGTCTCGGCGACAGGACCTGCATGGCCCTCGCCATCTCTGAAGGACTTCCTGCAGTCACGACCGACAGGGCATGGACCCAACTGACCATCCCCGGCTTGGCAGTGACACTGGCAAGGTAAGCCATCGCCTGGGCAAAAGTGCTGCCTAGAGCGCCTGCCGGCTCAGGACCCAGAAGCGGGTCAGAAGCAGGCCCGCCGACAGGAACGAGGCCACGATGACGGCCCAGACAATGCCGTTGAGCCCCAACCCCACCGGAATGGCCAGCCACCAGGCCAGGGGCATCATGACCAGGCAATAGCTGGTCATGTGGGTCAGGCTTGGTAGCCATACATCGCCCTGGGCCCTCAGAGCCTGGGCCGTCACCACCTGGAGCGCGTCCACCAGGAAGAAGAGGCAGGACAGGATCATGGCCACGGCGGCAAGTTCTATGACCTTGGGATCCGTCGTGTAGCCCGCCGCGATCAGTCGGGCGCTGGGCCAGATGATCAGGGAGATCACCAGACCAAAGGCCGCCGTCATGGCCAGGCCCACCAGGGCTGCACGGGTGACGCCGATACGGTCCCTTGCCCCATAGGCGCGCCCGACCTGAACCGCCGTGCCCGTGGACAGCCCCAGGGGCACCATGAAGACCATGGCCGCCACGTTCAGCACCACCGCCCAGGCCGCCACGGAATGGCCGCCCATCCAGCCGGCAATGATGTTCATGGAGGAAAAGGCCGCCACCTCGAAGAAGTTGGAGGCCCCGGCACCATAGCCGATCCGCCTCTGCTCGATCTCGGTGGGCAGGTCGGGTTCGGGCTTGTCAAAGACCCCGTGCTCGCGGGCATCCTTCATGCGGGCGATATAGATCAGCATGGCAATGGCCAGGAAGGTTCGTGCCGTTGTGGTCGCCCAGGCCCCGCCTATGGCACCAAGGGCGGGTAGGCCCCAGGTGCCGGGCACCAGGATCAGCAGGATGGCCAGATTGACCAGATTGGCCACCCACATGAGCACGGCCCCTGGACCGGGCCGACCCAGGCCCTCCAGCCAGAAACTGGCCGCCACGCTGATGGCATAGCCTGGCAGGGACAGGGCGAAGATCTGCATGGTGCGGGCCGCGCCATCCGCCAGATCCGGCTCCAGTCCGATGTGATGGACGAAGGCGGGGCCGAACAGCCAGGTCAGGATCATGGTGATGGCCCCGATCCACAGACTGTAGGTCAGGCCACGACGCAGGACGGCCCCGGTCAGATCGGAACGCCCCTCCCCCGTCTTACGGGACGTCACGACCTGGATACCGGTCAGAAGACCGATGGCCATGGACAGCACCACGCTGGTCGGTGCCCAGGCCAGGGCGTGATAGCCGAGCTCGGTAGCCGAGAAGCGACCGACCACGATGGCGTCGCAAAGCCCC
>CAIYZB010000352.1 GCA_903930545.1 uncultured Alphaproteobacteria bacterium | reverse complement strand
GGGTCGAGGAACTGGCCCCCGTCGGAAAAACTGTCCGGCGTGAGGTTGAGGATTCCCATGACCTGAACGGGCATGGGGTGATCCTCAGGCAGGTTCGGGATCGGGACGGGGCGAGATCGGCACCGCCACCTTGGGTCCGCTGGGCTTCTTGGTGTCGAGGTCGTCGCGGATGGGCGGGGTGCCGGCCATCACATTGATGATCTCGTCGCCGGACAGGGTCTCGTATTCCAGCAGGGCCTTGGCCAGGGTGTGCAGGTCTTCCAGACGCTCGGTGAGGATGCGACGGGCATCGTCCAGACCCCCCTGGACGAGACGGCGGACCTCCTCGTCGATCTTGCGGGCGGTCTCTTCCGAGACATTCTGGGTCCGGGCCACGGAATGGCCCAGGAAGACCTCTTCCTGATTGTCCCCATAGGAGACAGTCCCCAGGGCGTCGGAAAAGCCCCAGCGGGTGACCATGGACCGGGCCAGACCCGTGGCGGCGGAAATGTCGCTGGAGGCGCCGGAGGTGATCTTGTCCTTGCCGAAGATCAGCTCTTCAGCCACCCGGCCGGCCATCATGATGGCAAGACGCGAGGTCATCTGGGTGTAGTCCATGGAATAGCGGTCGCCTTCCGGCAGCTGCATGACCATGCCCAGGGCGCGGCCCCGGGGGATGATGGTGGCCTTGTGCACGGGGTCGGCAGACGGCACCGACAGGGCCACCAGGGCGTGGCCGCCCTCGTGATAGGCGGTGAGGCGCTTTTCCCCATCGCTCATGGCCATGGACTTGCGCTCGGCACCCATCATGACCCGGTCCTTGGCGGACTCGAAGTCCCGCTGCAGGACCATGCGACGGTTCTTGCGGGCCGCGGTCAGGGCCGCCTCATTGACCAGATTGGCCAGGTCGGCGCCGGAGAAGCCCGGGGTGCCACGGGCGATGGTGCGGACATCCACATCAGCGGCCAGGGGCACATTCTTCATATGGACCCGCAGGATACGCTCGCGGCCGGTCACATCGGGATTGGGCACGACCACCTGACGGTCAAACCGGCCCGGACGCAGCAGGGCGGGGTCGAGGACGTCGGGACGGTTGGTGGAGGCAATGACAATGATCGCCTCATTGGGATCAAAGCCGTCCATCTCCACCAGCAGCTGGTTGAGGGTCTGCTCGCGTTCGTCATTGCCACCGCCGAGGCCAGCGCCACGGTGACGGCCCACGGCGTCGATTTCGTCGATGAAGATGATGCAGGGGCTGTTCTTCTTGGCCTGTTCGAACATGTCGCGGACCCGGCTGGCGCCGACGCCCACGAACATCTCCACGAAGTCGGAGCCGGAGATATAGAAGAAGGGCACACCGGCCTCACCAGCCACAGCGCGGCCCAGCAGGGTCTTGCCGGTGCCGGGAGGACCCACCATCAGGGCACCCTTGGGGATCTTGCCCCCCAGGCGCTGGAACTTCTGCGGGTCCTTAAGGAACTCGACGATCTCGGTGAGCTCGTCCTTGGCCTCGTCCACCCCGGCGACATCGTCAAAGGTCACGCGGTTCTTGTTCTCGGTGAGCATGCGGGCCTTGGACTTGCCAAAGCCCATGGCCCCGCGCGCGCCGCCCTGCATCTGGCGCATGAAGAAGATCCAGACCCCGATCAGCAGCAGGATGGGGAAGGACTGGATGATGAAACCCACAAGGGTGAAGCCGCCAGCGGGCTTGACCTGGATGTCGGCACCCTGGGCTTCCAGGCGCTTGACCAGGTCTTCCTGGTTGTTGGGGGTCACGGCGGTAAAGGTCTTGCCGCCCTGGTCCTTGACCTCGACCGCCACGCCGCGGATCACCGCGGTCTTGACCTCGCCCGCCGAGACCTTGCCCAGGAGCTGGGAATAGCTGATTTCGCCGCTGCTGCCAGCGGCGGTGCCGCCCGTCATCATGCTGTAGATGCCGATGAGGACGACGACGATGACGCCCCAGATGGCGAGATTGCGCAGGTTCATGACCTTGAAGACCGTCTCGTGAAATTGTTTCGGCCCTCAAGATAGGTGGGCCATTGGGGATTCACCAGCAAGCGGCGTGCCGCGGGCGCGAATTTCAGCCCTTCCGGGCAAAGAAAAAGGCCGCGCGGCAATCCGCACGGCCTTTTTGCAAATGTATTGAAGGCGCGCGCCTACCGGGCGGGCTTCTTCGGAGCCGGGATCAGGCCTTCGCGCTGGGCGCGCTTGCGGGCCAGCTTGCGGGCGCGACGAACAGCTTCGGCCTTTTGACGGGCGCGCTTTTCGCTGGGCTTCTCATAATGCACGTGCCGCTTCATTTCGCGGAACGAGCCTTCGCGCTGCATCTTCTTCTTCAGCGCCTTGAGGGCCTGATCGACGTTGTTGTCGCGGACGAAAATCTGAACCAGCGGTCTCTCTCCTGTCACCCGTTCCCGCTCGGCCAGTCTCAACAGAGGCGGCGGCGAACGGACAATAAATTCTTTGTCCCAGAGGCAGGGCCTCCGAGGTCAGGGGCGGGCAATTAGCAGACCCGAAGGGCCATGTCCACGGCGGACAGACGCATTTTCCGGCGCTAGACTGGGGAAATGACACAGACTGAAGACTGGGCTGACGCCACCGAACGAGCCATGCTGGATGCGGCCCTCGACCTTGCCCCCATGCATGGTTGGACCCCGCGCCTGATTGAGGCGGCCGGTAAGGTCGTGGGTCTGAGCCGGGGCGAAACTAGCCTGCTCATGCCCCGGGGTCCCGCAGATCTGGCCGCCCTCTTAAGCAAGCGACATGATCATGCGGCCCTGACCGCGCTTGCGGCCATCGATCCCAAGACCCTGAAGATCCGCGCCCGGATCCGCACCGCCGTTGAGGCCCGGCTCAATGCCGCCGCCGCCGACGAGGCCTCGGTCCGTCGCTGGGCGGGGTTCCTCGCCCTGCCGACCCATATTCCCCTGGCCATGTCGCTCCTCTGGGAAAGTGCCGATCACCTGTGGCGCTGGGCGGGAGACACGGCCACGGACGAGAACCATTATTCCAAGCGGGCCATCCTGTCGGGGATCCTGGTCTCTGCCCTGGCCATCCGGCTGCAGTCGGGTCAGGCCCAGTCCATGAAGTTCGTGGATGCCCGGATCGAGAATGTCATGGCTTTCGAGACCTGGAAGGCAACCTTGAAGCCTCAGGACCTGTTGAGGGACGTGGCCGTGGCACTTTCCAGGCTGCGCTACAGGTGAGCCCAAGCCCATGTCTGGCCTCGAAGTCGAGCTGAAGTTCCTCATCGACCCCGCAGACTGGCCGAAGATCATGGCCGCCCTTCCGGAGGGAGACTCCGAGACCAGGACCCTCTCGGCCACCTATTTCGACACCCCGGGCCGTCACCTCCAGGCCCGTGGCCTGACCCTGAGATTGAGGGAAAGCGCCGGGGTGGTGACACAGACGGTGAAGCGGGGGATCGGCCCCGTTCGCACCGAGGTGGAAGGTCTGTGTCCAGACGGCAAGCTCGATCTGTCCTGGGCGATCCTGGAGGACGCCCTGGGCTGCAGCAACGGGGCCGCGCCGTCACCGATATTCACGGTGGTGGCCAACCGACAGGTGCGGGTCGTCAGCCTCGGCGAGACAGAGATCGAGGTCGCATTCGACCTTGGGGTGATTTCTGCGGGATCTCTGCAAGACCGGGTTCAGGAGCTGGAGCTTGAACTTCTGTCCGGTCACCCAGGCGACCTGTTTCGCCTGGCCGCGATCCTCTCTCAGGCCGCCCCCTTGTGGCTGTCACTGCAGCAGAAGGCCGGGCGCGGCTACCGGCTGGCCAGCGGACTGGATGCACACCAGGCCTTGAGCGCCAGGCCCGTTGTGCTGGACCGCCGCATGCGGCTGAAGTCGGCCTGGCAGGCGGTCGCCTTGGCCGCCATGGACCAGATCCTGACCAATGGTGCCTTGCTGCGTCAGGACGGCGGACCAACCGCCCTGCACCAGTTCAGGGTGGGGCTGCGGCGCTACAAGGCTGCCCGCGCAACCTTCCGCGATGCCCTGAAGGCCGGGCCCCAGCAGCCCTGGCCAGAGGTCTTCAGCGCCCTTTCCACCCTGTGTGGCGAGGCCCGGGACCTGGATGTCCTGATGGCGCAAGGCAATCCACCCCCGGTCCTGATCGCGGCCTGCACCAAGGCCCACGAAAGCGTGCGGGCGGCCGTCAGTTCCCCTGAATTCCGCCATCTGACACTGGCCATGATGGAGGGCCTTGTCTGCAGCGACCCCGCCGATCCGGCCACCGACGATCACGGCTTGCGCCACCATGCCCGTCGCATTCTCGCCCGCCGTAGACGCCGCCTGGAGGCCGTGGGTGGTGACATCAGCGACCTGGACGATGCCGCCCGTCACGATCTGCGGATCGATGCCAAAACCCTGCGCTATGCCGCAGAAAGCTTTGCGGGCCTGTTCGGCGAGCCGGTGACACAGCGATACATCCGTCGCCTTACCCACCTGCAGGATGCTCTCGGCCTACTGAACGACCGGGCCGAGGGTGAGCGTCTGAGCCGCAGCCTCGGACTGGACGCTCCCGGGACCGAGGCGACGGCGCATCGTCGAGCCCAGGAGATCGAACAGGCCCAGGCGGCATGGAAGCGCCTCAGATCAACCCCAGGGTTCTGGTAGCCACCTCATATAAAGGAATCCTTATATGATTCTTGCGACCCTGTCTGAGCCCCGCTATAGAGCGCCAAAGCTCATTTCCGCCGACAGGACCCCCTGATGACCGACTATGTCGTGAAAGACATCACCCTCGCCGACTTCGGTCGCAAGGAAATCGCCATTGCCGAGACCGAGATGCCGGGCCTGATGGCGCTGCGTTCAGAGTTTGGCGCGGCCCAGCCCCTGAAGGGCGCCCGGATCGCCGGCTCCCTGCACATGACCATCCAGACCGCTGTTCTGATCCAGACCCTGGAAGCCCTCGGCGCTGACGTCCGCTGGGCCTCGTGCAACATCTTCTCGACCCAGGACCACGCCGCCGCGGCCATTGCCGCCGCCGGCACCCCGGTCTTCGCCACCAAGGGCGAGACCCTGATGGAATACTGGGACTATGCCCACCGGATCTTTGAATGGGCCGATGGCGGCTATCCCAACCTGATCCTCGACGATGGCGGCGACGCCACCCTGCTCTGCGTCCTCGGCCCCAAGGCCGAAAAGGACCCCAGCGTCCTGAACAACCCGCAGAACGAGGAAGAAGAAGCCCTCTATGCGGTGATGAAGCGCTATCTGAAGGAAAAGCCGGGCTTCTATTCGGCTATCCGCGATGCCTGCACCGGGGTTTCGGAAGAAACCACCACGGGGGTCCATCGCCGCTATCAGATGTCCGAGCGGGGCGAGCTGCCCTTCCCGGCCATCAACGTCAATGACAGCGTCACCAAGTCCAAGTTCGACAACCTCTATGGCTGCCGTGAGAGCCTGGTGGACGCCATCCGCCGTGGCACGGACGTCATGCTTTCGGGCAAGGTCGCCGTCGTTCTTGGCTATGGCGATGTGGGCAAGGGTTCGGCCCAGTCCCTGCGCAATGGCGGTGCCCGGGTCGTGGTCACCGAGATCGATCCGATCTGCGCCCTTCAGGCGGCCATGGAAGGCTTCGAGGTCCAGACCATGGATGACATGGCTGGCAAGGCCGACATCTTCGTCACGGCCACGGGCAACAAGGACGTGCTCACCGTCGACCACATGCGCGCCATGAAGAACAACGCCATCGTCTGCAATATCGGCCACTTCGATTCCGAAATTCAGATCGCTGGCCTGCGGAACTTCAAGTGGGACGAGATCAAGCCCCAGGTCCACCATGTGGAATTCCCGGACGGCAAGAAGATCATCGTCCTGTCGGAAGGTCGCCTGGTCAATCTGGGCAATGCCACCGGCCACCCCAGCTTCGTGATGAGCGCCTCCTTCACCAACCAGACCCTGGCCCAGATGGAACTCTGGACCAATGGCAAGGCCTATGAGACCAAGGTCTATACCCTGCCCAAGCATCTGGACGAGAAGGTCGCCAAGCTTCACCTCGAAAAGCTGGGTGCCAAGCTGACCGTTCTGTCCACGGATCAGGCTGACTATATCGGCGTGCCCCAGACCGGGCCCTTCAAGCCGGACCACTACCGCTACTGATCACGAACTCCTCATCCCCGCCTGACCAAAGTGGGGATGAGGACGATTGTGGGGTCGATGCGCCTCAGCTAATCAGGCCGCTCAATGCCCCGCGCCCTCATCATTTCCAGCCATGTCGCCGCCAGCTATGTGGGCGGTTCCGCCCAGGCCATGGCCCTGGCCCATTTCCGCTTTGATTCCATGGTGGTCCCCACCGTCCTCTATGGCCGTCACCCCGGATGGGGCGCGCCAGGTGGCGCGGCCGTGCCCGTCGAAGCCGTCGAGGGGATGCTGGACGGGATCGAGGCCAATGGCCTGTTTGGTCAGACCGACCTGGTCCTGACCGGCTATTTCGCCTCCGCCGCCCAGGTTCATGCCGCGGCCCGCGCCATTGACGCCGTGCGCGCCGCGCCGCGGTCCGGTGAATCCGTGCGCAAGCCCATCGTCATTGTCGACCCCACCATGGGCGATACCGGCAAGGGGCTCTATGTCCCCCAGGACGTGGCCGATGCCATCATCTCAGAGCTGGTCTCCCGCGCCGACATCGTCGCCCCCAATGCCTGGGAGCTTCAGCGCCTGACCGGGGCCGAGAGCCGCGATCCGATCCAGGCCCTCCATGCCTGCCGCCTTCTGGGCAAGCCGGTCCTGGTCTCCTCCGTCAATCGCGGGGGCGAGATCTGTGTCCTGCATGTGGACAAGCGCGAGGCCTGGATGGCGGCCCACCCCCGGGCGGATTCCGCGCCCAAGGGCACCGGCGACCTGCTGTCGGCCCTGTTCGGGGCGGCCCTGGTGGATGGCCTGACCATTTCCTATGCCCTGGCCCGCGCTGTGGGCGGTGTGGCCGAGGCCGTGACCGCCGCCCAGACCTATGGGGTGCCGGAACTGCCCATCATCGGCATGGGCACCCGCTTCAAGGCCACCTCCCCCCTGGTGCGCATGGAGCGCCTGGCCTGACCCAGTTCGCGGTTCACGGTGTCTGTCCGCCCCGCTTCGATGCGATAAGGGCGGCCTTTGAGACCAATTTCGCGGAAAATCTCGAACTCGGTGCCCGCTTCACCCTGGTGGACGCCGGTCAGGTGGTGGTGGACATCTGGGGCGGCTTTGCCGATCGGAAGCGGACCCGGGCCTTTGATGACCAGACCCTGACCCCGATCTTTTCCACCACCAAGGCCCTGGCCGCCTTGCTGGTGGCCCGGCTGGTGGACCGCGGACGGCTTGACTATGCCCAGACCATGGCCTCGATTTGGCCGCCTTTCGGAGCCGCCGGCAAGGATCAGGTCACCGTGGAAATGGCCCTGTCCCACCAGGCGGGCCTGAGCGGATTTCCGGACGAGACCGACCCGGCCATCTGGTTCGACTGGCAGGCCACCTGTGCCAAGCTGGCCGCCATGACCCCGATCTGGCCGCCCGGCAGTGCCAGCGGCTATCACCCCGTCACCTACGGCTATCTGGCCGGCG
>CAIYZB010000351.1 GCA_903930545.1 uncultured Alphaproteobacteria bacterium | reverse complement strand
TCCGAACTCCTTGACGCTGATCGGTATCTTTCCAAACGCCTGGACGGCATCGGAATGCACAGGGACTCCTTGTTCATGCGAGATCCTGACAATATCTCCGAGCGGCTGAATGATCCCGGTCTCGTTATTGGCCAGCATCAGCGCGACGAAGGGGCGGCCATCGGCGGCGTCCCAGCGGGCCAGGCGAGCCTCAAGCCAGGCCAGATCGGCCACACCGCCGGACGTGACGGGCAGGATCTCGACCTCGGCGCCGGTGACCTTGGCGGTCTCGATGACGCTCTCATGCTCGATGGCACTGATGATCAGGCGTCGGGCACCCGCCGCCACCGCGCTCTGGATGGCAATGGCATTGGCCTCGGTGCCTCCTGAGGTGAAGACCACAGTGGAGGCCGGGCCTCCGATCAGGGCAGCGATGTCGCTCCGGGCCTGTTCGACCACGGCGTGGGCCGCACGGCCCGCCGCATGGATGGAGGAGGGATTGCCGACGGTGGAAAGGACCCGGGTCATGGCCTCGATGGCCTCTGGCCGCACGGGTGCCGTCGCATTGTGGTCGAGATAGATGCTCATGCCGCCACCGTCCGGGCCTGGGTCAGCCGTCCGGTCACGACATCCTGGAGGGAGACCGAGGCCAGATAGCCCTGGATCTGCTGGCCCATCTCCTCCCACAGATCATGGGTCAGGCAGCGCTCGCCCTTGGCCATGCAGCCCTTGCCATGGGTGGCGCATCGGGTGGCACGAATGGGTTCGTCCACTGCCATGACGATTTCGGCAATATTGGTCTCAGCCGCCGAACGGGCCAGACGATAGCCGCCCCCGGGGCCTCTCAGGCTCAGAACCAGACCGCGACGGCGCAGGCGGGCAAAGAGCTGTTCGAGATAGGAGAGCGAGATTTCCTGCCGAGCCGCAATGTCTGCCAGGGAGACGGCGCGCTCGCCCTCGGTCCCGTCATCCTGCCTTCGGGCAAGATCGGTCATGGCCATAACGGCATAACGGCCTTTGGTGGACAGGCGCATGGGGTCGCGTTTCCGGTTCGCTTTTTTCGAGCATCCGGGCGGCGCCCTGTGTTAAGGCCACCCTTCGTTGCGGAGGCCGACCCGGGCTGCCACCAGGATGGTTGGCATCTAGGAAGACCAAGCGCATTAGTCAACTATTCCAAGCCGCTTAATGAGGATGGCATGCCAGAAGTGGTTCTGACCGGTGCAGCCGGGCGGATTGAAGGTCGTTATTCGGCGGGCAAGACGGAAACCGCCCCCATCGCCCTCATCCTTCATCCCCACCCCCGAGCGGGCGGCCAGATGAACCACCCGGTGGCCGTGCAGCTCTATCACCTGTTCATGAAGCGCGGATTCTCGGTCCTGCGATTCAACTTTCGGGGTGTCGGCCGCAGCCAGGGGGAATTCGATTCCGGCATTGGCGAACTGGCCGATGCGGCCACGGCCCTGGACTGGCTGCAGTCCACCAATCCCGCCGCCTCACAGTGCTGGGTGGCCGGCTTTGACTTCGGGGCCTGGATCGGGATGCAGCTGCTGATGCGGCGTCCGGAGACAGACGGCTTTATCTCCGTCTCGCCCCCTACCAATATGTATGACTTCAGCTTCCTCGCCCCCTGCCCGGCCTCCGGCCTGATGCTGCATGGGTCGAATGATACGGTGACCCCGCCGGTGGAGGTTGAGCGCGTGGTGTCGAAGCTGCGCACCCAGAAGGGCATCGTCATCGACTATGAAGTCATCGACGGGGCCAGCCACTTCTGGACCGAGCACCTGCCCGTGGTCGAAGACCGGGTCGGTACCTATCTCGACAAGCGCATCGCCGCCGAGCCCATCTAGCGAAAACCCATAATTGCTCTCCTTCGGGGAAGCTGTCAGCGCAAGCTGACTGAGGGGGTGCGGACCCGAACCCCCTCCACCGCTTCGCGGTCCCCCTCCCCCAG
>CAIYZB010000350.1 GCA_903930545.1 uncultured Alphaproteobacteria bacterium | reverse complement strand
GAGGCCTCATGGACATGATGCCAGTGGCCGCCGATCTCCTCTCGAGCCTTGTCGGTCATGGGGGTGGTGGTGCCGGGACGAAGGCCCCCCACCACAACCCGGATGGCCAGGTCATCGCCAAAGGCCTCCCGGACCGAGGTCATGACCGGTGAAAAGCCGTAGCACCACGAACACATGGCATCGGCGAAATAGATAAGCTGGCGTTGGGACACGTTCGGGTCTGCTTTCAGTTGCTGCGGTCCAGCAGGTCCTTGAGGAGGTCCTGCCAGAGGGCGGCCCAGGTGTGGGTGCCATGGCCGCGAGTCGCCTCGCTGGTGGGGATCAGCACATAGCGCCCCTTGGCAATACGCGGGGCATAGGTCTCGGCCAGACCCAGTTCGGGCGGGTTGATGAAGTCGTCGGCGGAATTGACCCACATGACCGGGGCCGTGATGGATTCAAGCCGGCTGGCGGGATCATAGTTCCGCGAGGCAGCCAGCTGGTAGAGGAAGTCATTGGCATCCAGGCTGGCCAGCTGGCTTCGCGTGTTGTGCTCCACATAGGCGTCAGCGGCGTCACGGGTCGGCAGGGTCTTCTGCATCTGGATCGGGGTCGCCCCCACAAGGGCCAGAAGGTCGAGGGCGGTGGTCAGGCCACCAGCGGGCTGGGCGTTGTAATTGCCCCCCTGCCAGGCGGGATCGGCGGTGATGGCGTCCATGGCCATCTTGCGCCAGACCCGGTTGCGCCCGGCCAGCTGGGTTGGCAGGCAGGCCAGCGGCATATAGGCCCGTGCCAGGTCGGGATACTTTGTGGCCATGACGAAGGCGTGCATGCAGCCCATGGATGTGCCCATGACCAGCCGCAGCTGCTTCACCCCCAGATGCTCGCGGGCCAGGCGGACCTCGGCGGCGACCATGTCGTCATAGTCATACTTGGGGAAGGCGGCCTTCAGGCCGTCCGAGGGCTTGGAGGATTTCCCGTGGCCGATCCCGTCGGGCAGGATGATGTAATATTTCGCCGGGTCCAGAAGCCCGCCCGGGGCAAACAGCACATCGGCGAACTGGGGACGAAAGAACTGGGCCCCGGTGCCGCCGGTGCCGTGCAGGATCATGACCGCATTGGTGATCTCGCCCTTCCCATTGCGACGGGGCTCGCCAAGGGTGGTGTAGTGCATCCGAAGGTCTTCCAGATGCTCGCCGGACCTGAAGCCGAAGTCGCGGAAATGGACATCCCCCTCCTTCGGCGCGAGGGTTACGGCCGCCTGGGCGGGGGCTGCCAGGGCCAGGATCGAGGTCAGGATCAGGATCAGGGATTTCATGGACCCAGACTAGGACCTTGAGCCCCCGAGGCAAGCCTTGGTGGCGGGGGCCTGATTTTCCGGCCGGGTCGTGAGATGATGCCCCGACTACAAGGACCGCGAATGTTCGACGCCCGCCTGCGCCCCCTCATCGATCCGCCTTTGAATGCCGCAGGCCGCCATGTTGCCGCCTGGGGGATCACAGCCAACCAGGCCACCCTGTCGGGCATGGTGGTGGGCCTCGGTGCCGCCGTCTGCATCTGGCAGGGCCATGACCTTGCCGCTCTGGGGCTGGTGCTCCTGAGCCGCCTGCTGGATGGCCTGGACGGGGCCATAGCCCGGGCCAGCCAGGGCAGCGACCTGGGAGGCTATCTCGACATCCTCTGTGACTTTGTCTTCTACATCGCTGTGCCGGTGGCCTTCGGGTTCCGCGACCCGGCCAATCTGCAAGCCGCCCTCGTCCTGACCGGAGCCTTTGCCCTGACCGGGGTCAGCTTCCTGGCCTTTGCCACCATTGCTGGCCAGAGGGGCATGGAGACCACGGCCCATGGCAAGAAGAGCTTCTTCTACAGCACCGGTCTGGCTGAGGGCGCGGAGACCATCCTGGCCTTTGTTCTGATGTGCTTGTGGCCGGAGCACTTCAATGCCATCGCCTGGGCCTATGCCGGGCTTTGCCTGCTGACAGTTGTTCAGCGTAGCGTTATGGCCGTCGACCGTTTCAAGTCCGCGACCTCTGAGGAGCCCTTATGCGACTGACCCGTTTCCTGCCTCTCCTGCTGCTCGTTGTGGCAGTGGCAGGCGTCTATTTCAGCGGCGCAGGTCAGTATCTGAGCCTGGACTCCCTGAAGGCCAACGAGGCTTTACTCAGGAGCTATGTCACCGCAAACCTGACCCTCGCCCTTCTGGTCTATGTGGGGATCTATGCGGCAGCCACTGCGGTCAGTATCCCCGGGGCCCTGTTCCTGACCCTGGCCGGCGGGTTTCTGTTTGGTCCCTGGATCGGCGGGTCCGCCACTGTGGTCGGGGCCACCCTTGGGGCCTGCGGGGTCTTCCTGATCGTCAAGACATCCCTGGGATCTGCCCTGCGTGCCCGCGCCGAGGCCGCTGGCGGGACCCTGAAGTCGGTTATGGACGGGGTCCGGGAGGGGGCCTTCGGCTATATCCTGACCCTGCGCCTGATCCCGCTGGCCCCCTTCTGGCTGGTCAATGTGGCCGCGGCCCTGGCTGACGCGCCGTTCCGCGCCTATGCCCTGGCCACCCTCATCGGAATCATGCCGGCGACCTTCATCTTCAGCAGCGTCGGCTCGGGGATCAGCGAGGTCCTGGCCCGGGGCGGTACGCCTGACCTCGGCATACTGCGCGAGCCCTATGTTCTGGGCCCCCTGGTTGCCCTCGGCCTGCTGAGCCTGACGACAACCCTGTTCCAACGTTTCCGAAAAGGCCGTGGCAAATGAGCGTCCGCCGCATCCGGGCCGATCTGGCCATCATCGGGGCCGGAGCGGGGGGATTGTCCGTCGCCGCAGGCGCCGCTCAGCTCGGCCTCAAGGTCGTACTGTTTGAAAAGGGCGAGATGGGGGGCGATTGCCTCAACTTTGGCTGTGTGCCGTCAAAGGCCCTGATCTCCTCGGCCAATGCCGCCCATGCCGCCCGCGGCTCGGGCCACCTCGGGGTCAGCACCCAGGGTGTGAAGGTCGATTTTGCGGCCGTCATGGCGCGGGTCCATCAGGTCATCGCCGACATTGCCCCGATCGACAGCCAGGAACGCTTCGAAGGCCTGGGTGTCCAGGTGATCCGTGAGGCGGCTCAGTTCCGCGATCGCCAGACAGTGGAGAGCGCCAGTGTCCGGGTCACGGCCCGCAAGATCCTCATTGCTGCCGGTTCCAGGGCCAGTGTGCCAGCCATCCCGGGCCTCGATAAGTTGCCCTTTCTCACCAATGAAAGCCTGTTCGAGCTTAAGACCCTGCCTGAGCATCTGATCATCCTGGGCGGTGGTCCCATCGGGATCGAGCTGGGTCAGGCCTTCCGTCGCCTGGGCTCCGTGGTCACCCTCATCGAGGCTGGCGAGCCCCTGGCGCGGGAAGACCGCGATACCGCCGAAGTCGTCCTGACCCAGCTGAAGAAGGATGGCGTGCGGCTTCTGACCCATAGCCGCGCTATCAGGGTCGAGGCCGGCCCCACGGTCGTCGTTCAGGGGCCGGAAGGCGAGCAGAGGATCAGCGGGTCTCATCTGCTGGTGGCCACTGGCAGGACGCCATCCACTGCCGGCCTGAACCTGGAGGCGGCAGGGGTCGCCTATACCGCGGCCGGGGTCACCACCGATGCCAGCCTCCGGACCACCAACCGCCGCGTCTTTGCCGTCGGCGACATCGCTGGACGCGGGCAGTTCACCCACCTGGCGGGGGCCCATGCCGGGCTGTTTGTGCGCAAGGCCATGTTCGCCCTGCCCATCAATGCCGAGCGCCTGGTGACGCCCCGGGTCACATATTCCAACCCGGAAATCGCTACGGTCGGCCTCACCGAGGACCAGGCTCGCAAGATCCACGGGGCCGACGTCAAGGTGCTGATCCAGCCCTTCGAGGACAACGACCGGGCCCGGTCCGAGGGCGACACCCGAGGCTTCGGCAAGCTGGTGGCCACCAAGAGCGGCAAGGTGCTCGGGGTCACCCTGGTGGGGCCTCAGGCCGGGGACCTGATCCTTTTCTGGGCCCTGGCCCTGACCACGGGCCTGAAGCTCGCCCAGCTCACCGGCGTGATCGCGCCCTATCCGACCCGTGGGGAGATCAACAAGCGTCTGCCAGGGGCATGGTATTCCGGCGCTCTGTTTTCCCCCGGCACCCGTCTACTGGTGTCCATTCTCAAGCATTTCAGTTAGTTTGCGGCATCTGGAGCACATGACATGACTCGAATTCGCGATTTCTGGCTGAAACTGTCCCTGACGCTTTCCGCCCTCCTGCCGGTCTATTTCGTGGGCTCTGCCCTGGCCACCAAGTTCCAGCTTGTGAACTGGCAGATCGGCTTTGGTTTGCTGGTGATCCAGATGGGGGCCCTGGTCCTCGTGGGCACCCTGATCCTGGCCCTGATCGGCATCGTCCTGTCGGTTGTGATCAAGCCGCGCAGCGGCTGGCAACTGGGTGTGGTCGCGGCCATCATTCCGGCCATGGGCCTGGCCTTCGCGGCCAATGTGATCGTCAAGGCCAAGGCCGTGCCGCCGATCCACGACATCTCCACCGACATCGTCGACCCGCCTGTCTTTTCGCCCTCGGTAGCGCTGGCACGGATGAACATCCCCGGGGCCCACGCGGTGGACCCGCTGAACGTGCCGCTCAAGGCGCTTGAATCCTACGCCCCCAAGCCCCCGGCGGGCCTTGAGGACAAGACCGTGGGTGAGTTGGGACGCACTGCCAATCCGGACCTGACCACCCTGACCCTGCAATCGCCTGTATCCGAGGTCACCTCAGCGGCAGGCGAGGTGGTGACCGCCAAGGGCCTGACCCTCGTGCGGGTCGATCCCAATGCTGGCGCTGTCGAGGCCGTGGCCGAGAGCTTCTGGTTCGGCTTCCGCGATGACGTGGTTATCCGCGTCCGGCCGGGGTCTCAGCCCGGGACCTCGGTGCTGGATATCCGCTCGGCCTCCCGGGTCGGGACCAGTGACCTTGGGGCCAATGCCGTGAGGATCAAGATCCTGCGGGAAGGCATCAAGGCCCGCCTCGCCGGTTAAGGGGTCGGCGGGGTCGCCGGAGCCTCTGGCGGGGGTTCGACCACCGGCTCTGGCGCAACTTCCTCGGTCCGGAATGCGGCCCCAAGCAGGGTCGCGTTGGTTTCCAGACTTGTCGCCGTGGGCTCGCATCGACGGGGCAGGGTCCAGCCCATCCATTCCTGGGCCAGGCGGGCCTTGGGCATGGCACCCGCGGCGGCCCAGGCCGCACGGCCCCGGACCACAGCGGCGGATCCCCTGGCATTGATCGGCTGGATGCTAGCCTTTTCGGCGGCCTCCATGGCCCGGGCAAAGAGTTTCAGATTGCCCTTCGAGGTCTGGCGCAGGTCGGAATAGGTCTTCATGTCCTCGGCCAGATTGGAATCCGGACGGCGATAGGTGGACTCGATCCGGGTCACCTCGGGCAGGACCTGATCATAGAGGTCGAGATATCCTGACAGGGCCCCATAGCACCAGGACACCAGGCCATAGTCGTCCTTCGGAGCCCCCGGCGGATAGGGCAACTCCTCCGCCTCCAGGACCTCCTCGGGAGGCGGGGCGGCCGGGGCGTCCTGAGCCATCAGGGACAGGGCAAGGGCAAGTGCGATCATCAGATCTACCTATTCAACCGGTGAGGCAGGTCCGGACCAAAGTCCGATCCTTGCCACCCAAAGTGACTTATCAGGTCGCGGCCCCAGACCCAAAGCCCCCGCCGCCGGGGGTCTGGATCTCGATGAGGTCGCCGGGCTGAACCTCCACCGAGAAACAGCCCTCCAGGGGTCTTGTGTCGCCTGAAGCTGTGATCAAATTTTGACAACCGGCCAGGCCCGGGTCTCCACCCGCCAGACCCTGGGGCGCATGGTCGCGGCGGCTGGACAGCAGATTGGCCACCATGGGGGCCAGGAAGCGGATCTGGCGGATGGCCCCATCGCCCCCACGCTTCAGACCCGCACCGCCGGAGCCATGTCGGATGCCAAAGGCCTCCAGGCGCACCGGAAACCGGCGTTCCAGGATCTCCGGATCTGTAAGGCGGGAATTGGTCATATGGGTGTGGACAGCACTCGTCCCGTCCGACGTCGCCGTGGCTCCTGCCCCGCCGCAGAGGGTCTCGTAATACTGCCGGTTCTCGTCCCCGAAGGTGAAGTTGTTCATCGAGCCCTGCGCATTGGCCATGACCCCCAGGGCCTCGTATAGGGCGTCCACCACGTGCTGGCTGGTCTCCACATTCCCGGCAACGACAGCTGCCGGCGGATGGGGTGCCAGCATGGACCCCGGCCGCGTCAGGATCTTCAGGGGCTCCAGACACCCGGCATTCAGGGGGATGTCGTCATCCACCAGGGTGCGGAAGACATAGAGGGCCGCGGCATCGACGATCGCCGAGGGCGCATTGAAATTGGAGGAAAGGGCGTCGGCGGAGCCGGTGAAGTCCAGCACGGCCTCGCCCTTATCGGCATCGACCGTCGTGCGCACCACGATCTCGCCGCCGCCATCCATGGGGACCCGGGCAAAGCCGTCTGTCAGGCGACTGACGGCGCGGCGCACCGAGGCCGAGGCATTCTGCTGGACGAAGCCCATATAGGCGGCCACCACAGCTCCGCCCTGGGTGTCGATCATGTCCTGGACGGAACGAGCCCCTGCCAGACAAGCAGCGATCTGGGCCTTCAGGTCGGCGATGTTGCGGTCCGGTGCCCGCGCGGGCCAGGGACCTGACGCCAGGGCACCGCGGACGGCCCCCTCGTCAAAGACTCCGTCACGCATGATCGGCAGGGCATCCAGCAGTACCCCTTCCTCCTCCAGGGTTCTGGAGAAGGGCGGCATGGAGCCAGGCTGGACGCCGCCCACATCGGCATGGTGGCCCCGGGCCGCGACGTAGAATGCGGGTCGTGCCTCACCATCCCGGAAGATGGGCATGACCACGGTGATGTCCGGCAGGTGGGTGCCCCCTGCATAGGGGTTGTTCAGGGCAAAGGCATCGCCCGGGCGGAGATTGGCGTGTCGATCGCGAACCGCTCTCACGCTTGCTCCCATGGAGCCCAGATGAACCGGCATGTGCGGGGCATTGGCTACCAGCCCGCCATCGGCGTCGAACAGGGCGCAGGAGAAGTCCAGACGCTCCTTGATATTGACTGAGTGGGCCGTGCGCTCCAGGGCCGCGCCCATGGCCTCGGCCACCCCCATGAAGCGCTTGTTGAACAGTTCCAGGGTCACCGGATCGGCGCGCTCCAGACTGGTCACGGCGGGGCGCAGGCGGGTCTGACGGGTCAGGCGGATCAGATCCTGCGGACCCGACCGGGCGACCCAGCCTGGGGACACGGCGATCTGGGTATCTGCCCGGATTACCAGGGCGGGACCGGCGATTTCGCGCAGATCACTGGCTGCAATTATGGGGGCCTCATGCCA
Source organism: uncultured Alphaproteobacteria bacterium (assembly GCA_903930545.1). Lineage (GTDB taxonomy): Bacteria > Pseudomonadota > Alphaproteobacteria > Caulobacterales > Caulobacteraceae > Phenylobacterium. Next base: position 4,657 of record CAIYZB010000350.1, on the reverse strand, counting down.
GGCCCCGTCGCAGAATATGCGGGTCTGGCCCAGGTCGTGGGGCGTGCGGTGGTCACCGGGTTCGGCGGCAAGGAGGGCGTCAGCCTGAGTTGCGGCCTCGGAGATCGCCTCGACCTCGACGCTCGAAATGACAAGAGCGAGGGAGGATTCTACAAATCCAAACAGCCGCTTATGGGCAAGTTCGAAGGCAATTTTTACGGCGTCCGGATGGCCGGCATCCACGGCCAGTTCTGCATCCGCACCATCATATTTGAGCCTGAGGCGGCGATGGATCCGGTTTGGTTCAGCCCCCTGTTCGGCCAGGGCCTGGCGGGCCTCGGCCTCCACAAGGTCCAGCAGGCGTTCCGCCTCGCTGAGGCCGGATGCGGTCAACGCCCCGCCGTGGCCTCTTTGGCGTAGGCTGGCGATCTCGGCCTGACCGATCCCCCAGGCTGAAAGAACGCTGCCATATTTCGGGCAGAGGATGTCGCTGGGGCCAAGGGCATCGGCCACCTCGCAGGCCACCTGCCCGGCGGCACCGCCAAAGGCCGTCAGGGCGTGATCGCGGGGATCGAAGCCCCGTTCGGTGGAGATCCGGTCGGTCGCCCGGGCCATCTGTTCCACGGCGATGGCGACAAAGCCCTCTGCGGCGGCCTCGATGGAAGGGCTGCCCATGGCCTCGGCCAGGGCGGCCAGGGCGGACCTTGCCGCCGCGACATTCAGAGGCTGGGCCGCGTCAGGGCCGAAGATGCTGGGGAAGAAGCGGGGGTCCAGGCGGCCGAGGACCAGATTGGCGTCGGTCACCGTGGCCGGGCCACCCCGGCCATAGGCGGCGGGCCCGGGGTCTGCTCCGGCGCTGTGGGGCCCGACCCGGGCGCGCAGGCCGTCAAAGGTCAGGATGGATCCGCCCCCTGCGGCCACCGTCTCGACATCTAGCATGGGGCTGCGCAGGCGCACCCCGGCGACACGGGCTGTATCGCGACGTTCCAGGGTTCCGGCAAAACGGCAGACGTCCGTTGAGGTGCCGCCCATGTCAAAACCCAGGACCTGGGATACGCCCGCCTGTGTCGCCGTTCGGGCCACGCCGACAACACCGCCTGCTGGGCCACTGACCACGGCATCGCGGCCGCGGAAGGCCTCGGCCCGCACCAGACCGCCTGCGGAAGTCATGAAGAACAGGGGCGCGCCGGCGACCGCCCGGGCAACCCGATCCACATAGGCCCGCAGGATGGGCGTCAGATAGGCATCCGCCACCGTCGTCTCTGCCCGCGGCAGGAAGCGGGGCAGGGGGGAGACCTCGTGGCTCATCATGACCCAGTCGAACCCGGCTGCCCGGGCCAGGGTTCCGGCCTGCAGTTCGTGGGCCGGATTTAGGTCTGAGTGCATGAAGGCGATGGCGACGGCTTCAAAGCCTTCGGTCCTGGCCGAGGCCAGGTCCCGGGCCAGCGCCGCGGTGTCCAGGGCCGTAACCTCGGCTCCGTCGGCTGCCAGGCGTTCGGTGACCTCGATCACGCCCTCATAGAGGGGGGGCGGGCGCAGGATATTGAGGGCGAAGAGGTCAGGACGGGACTGGTCGCCGATCACAAGGCTGTCGCCAAAACCCCGCGTGGTGACAAACAGGGTCTTTGCCCCCCGCCGTTCCAGCAGGGCATTGGTGGCCACAGTGGTGCCCATCTTGATCGCCAGCACGCGCTGAGCCGGAAACGGGGCACCGGCTGGCACCTCGAGAACCCGGCGCATGGCCTCGACGGCGGCGTCCTCATAGGCGCTGGAAGCGGACAGCAGCTTGAGGGAAACCTCCTCACCATCCTGTGCCTTGCCGATCACATCGGTGAAGGTACCGCCGCGATCGATCCAGAAACTCCAGCACCTGTCCAAAACTTAACTTCCCTTTGGCGACCAGCCAGTTGTGATAGAGGGAACGAAACCCCAAGGCTTTCGATTACTCCCATGAGCTTCTGGCGCAAGATTGCTGGTCTGGCTGTCCGTCGTCCCGACGGGTGCGAAACCTGTGACTGTCCGCCCGGCCCGCCCGGAGAGGATCCGGCCTTTTCGACGGCGGTGACTGCCCTGGGGGCCAAGCTGGCCAAGGCTGATGGCCGGGCCGGGATCGGGGAATTCGACGCCTTCAATCTGGTTTTCCAGACCGATGCGGCCTCGGAGCGCAATATCCAGCGGCTCTATGATCTGGCCCGCCAGACCACCCGGGGCTACGAATCCTATGCGCTGCGACTGGCCAAGCGATACCGTAATTGCCCGCAATTGCTGGAAGATGTGCTGGACGGCCTCTTCTTCATCGCCCAGTCGGACGGGGCGGTGACGGTGGAGGAGCTGGACTATCTGGAGTCCGTTGCCCACCTGTTCGGTTTTTCGCCCCTGGCCTTCCGCCGGATGAAGGCGACCCATCTCGGCCACTCCGAGGATGACCCCTATGCCGTCCTCGATGTCCCGCATGATGCCGCCGACGATGTGGTGCGCAAGGCGTGGAAGGCCCAACTCAGCGAGGTCCATCCGGATCGCGCCCGGGCAAGGGGTCTGCCGGAGGAATATGTCCAGGTCGCTGAATCCAAGGCCTCCGCCATCAATGCCGCCTTTGACGCCGTCATGCGCGAGCGAAAGGCATTTGCCATGGCCGAGGGCTCCTGATGGAGAATCTTCCCCCGCTCTGGATGCCTGTGGTTGACGGGGCGCAGGGGGATGCCAAGATAAGGGCACAGGCCGCATCCAAGCGGCCGGCTTGAGGTCACCATGGTCAGGGAATTCGCCGCTCGACAGGGATCTGCACTCCGGGGCTTCATGGCTCTGGGCGGTGCCCTTGCTACCACGGCAGCTGTGGCTATCGGCGCGGTCCTGGCCGTGTTCGCCGCCGCGACGGTCGTTGTCATCGCGGTCATGTCCTCAGCCCTGCTCGCCCTGGCCGGTCTGGCCATGCGGGCGCGTCGCCGGGCCACCGTCCGCGAGGACGGGGTCATCGAGGCCCGCAATATGGGCGGCCATCACTGGGTGGCCTATGGCTGGAACGACCGTCCCTGAGCCCAAGGGCTATTGCTGACTTGCAGCCACCCGGCTCGCCCACTACCCTCGACTTTCAAACAAACGTTGGGAGTGAGGCGTGATGATTGGTGTTGTGGCGACCCTGAAGATTCAGGACGGCAAGCAGGCCGAGTTCGAGGCGGTTTTCACCGATCTCCAGAAGCAGGTGAAGGCCAATGAAGCCGGCTGCATTGCCTATCAGCTGACCAAGAGCCGGACCGATGCCACGGTCTACAAGGTCCTGGAACTCTACACCGACGAAGACGCCCTGAAGGCCCACGGCGGCACGGACTATTTCAAGGCTGCCGGTGCCAAGATGGGCCCCTGCATGGGTGGCCGTCCGGAAATCGAATACCTCGACGGCGTGGAATAGGCCCCATGGACCTCGACTTTTCCAAGGAAGACCTGGCCTTCCGTGACGAGGTCCGGGCTTTTATCGCAGAGGCCTTCGACGAGGATATGAAGGCCCATGCGGCCCAGTCGAAGAACCATCACATCGACAAGGCGGGCCAGGTCCGCTGGTTGAAGCGTCTGAACGAAAAGGGCTGGATTGCCCCCGACTGGCCGGTGGAATACGGCGGCACGGGTTGGTCTGCGGCCCAGAAATACATCTTCGACATGGAAATGGCCCTGGCCGGCACGCCGGAGACCTCGAACATGGGCCTGCGCATGTGCGCCCCTGTGATCATGGCCTTTGGCACCCCGGAGCAGAAGGCCCAGCACCTGCCCAAGATCCTCTCCACCGATGTCTGGTGGTGCCAGGGCTATTCGGAGCCGGGTGCGGGATCCGATCTGGCCTCCCTGTCCCTGAAGGCGGATCTGGACGGGGACCACTATGTCCTCAATGGCTCCAAGATCTGGACCACCTATGCCCAGTGGGCGGAGTGGATGTTCTGCCTGGTACGGACCTCCAATGAAGCGATCCGCCAGATGGGGATCTCCTTCCTGCTACTGGACATGAAGACCCCGGGTATTTCCATTGTGCCCCTGCCGACCCTGGATGGACCCGCCGAGGGCAATCAGGAGATCAATCAGGTCTTCTTCGACAATGTCCGGGTGCCGATCGCCAACCGGATCGGCGAAGAGGGCCAGGGCTGGACCTATGCCAAGTACCTGCTGCAGTTCGAACGCGGCAATGCCTATGCGCCGGGCCTGTCCAACATGCTTGCCAAGGTCCTGAAGATCGCCGGCACCGAACGCTCCGACGATGGACGCCGGATGCTGGACGACCCTGATTTCCGCCGCAAGCTGGCCGAGACCCAGATCAAGGTCGAGGCGCTCAATGCGACGGAACTGCGGATGTTTGCTGCCCGCACGGCCGGTGAAGCCATGGGGGCGGCGTCCTCCATGCTGAAGCTTGAAGGCTCCCAGGCCCAGCAGGCGATCACTGAGCTCGCCCTCGAGGCCGCCGGTATCTTTGCCCAGCCCTTTGTCCGCGACACCTGGGCCGAGCTGCATGGCGAGACCAATGTCACCCGGGCCGGACCCGACTATGCGGCGACGGTGGCTCCGCTCTATTTCAACTACCGCAAGACCTCGATCTATGCGGGGTCCAACGAGATCCAGCACAATATCATGGCCAAGATGGTGCTCGGGCTCTGAGCCGGGGCCCCCTCCGTCATGCTTCGCATGCCACCTCCCCCAG
>CAIYZB010000349.1 GCA_903930545.1 uncultured Alphaproteobacteria bacterium | reverse complement strand
CTACAAGTTCGCCGGGGCGGCGCGCACCAAGGTCGGGACCGACCTGGGCGTGGTGGACGAGAACCGCTTCGAGTTCGTCTGGATCGTCGACTTCCCGATGTTCGAGATGAACGAGGAGTCGAACCACGTCGACTTCTCGCACAACCCCTTCTCGATGCCGCAGGGCGAGCTGGAGGCGCTGGAGACCAAGGACCCCTTGGACATCCTGGCCTATCAGTACGACATCGTCTGCAACGGCTATGAGCTGTGTTCGGGCGCGGTGCGGAACCACCGTCCTGATGTCATGCTCAAGGCCTTCGAGATCGCGGGCTATGGCCCCGAAGTGGTCGAGGAGCAGTTCGGCGGCATGCTGAACGCCTTCCGTCATGGTGCCCCGCCCCACGGCGGTCTGGCTCCCGGCATTGACCGCATTGTCATGCTGCTGGCAGGCCAGACGGCGATCCGCGAGGTCATCGCCTTCCCGCTGAACCAGCAGGGGCAGGACCTGCTGATGAACGCGCCCTCAGAGGTCAGCGACAAGCAGCTGAAGGAACTTCACATCCGCCTCGCCCCGCCCATCAAGGTCTAGGGGCGAAGTCGGCCGCTGGCGGCTCAGTCGTCAGCGGCGACGAGGTAGCGGGGAGCCGCCGGCGTTGCCGGCGGTGCGGGCGGCTGAGGCATGGCGGGCATGACCCGCGGTGCCTTGGGCACGGAACTCATGCCCGTAAAATGGATGGTGCCGCGGTTGCAGTGATGCACGTCAAGCCCTGCAGGCAGTCGGGTCATGGCATCGCCACAGGCGCTGTCGATCTGGTCCTGATCGAGCCCGACAGCCTTGGACAGATCAGTGCCTGAGAGGTTGGCCCGCCTCAGGCTGGCATTGCGGAAATCAGACCCTGCAAAGGTTCCGCCGCTGAGGTTGGCCCCGGCAAGGTTGCTGTTGCGGAAGGTGGCCCGATCAAACCTTCCGCCGGCCATTGTGGCCCCCTGAAGTTCGCTGTCGCGGAAACTGGCCAGGCGGGCGTCCACCCGGGTCAGGTTGGCACCTTGCAGTTCGGAGCCCGACAGCTGGGCCGAGAGCAGGGTGGCGCGGGCGAAGTTGGCTCCCTGTCCTTCCAGATTCCGCAGGTCACCGCGGGTCAGGTCTGCGCCGGCAAAGACTGCGCCCCTGGCCTCTACACTCTGGGCCCTCAGGTCCACCAGGATTGCAGCGCTGAAATTGGCTCCGAACATCTCCGAGTTTGACAGGTCCGCCCGGGTCAGATCGGCCTTCACGAAATTGGAACCGACGAAACTTGCGTCCCGCAGATCAGACCCCACCAGGGTAGCTTCGGAAAAGTTCGCACCGTTGAACTCCACCCCCACCAGCTTGCGGCCCGAAAGCTCGCATTTGGCACAGGCACCACCAAAGGAGACCACCCGCGCGACTTCCCGATCTCCGGCCATGGCATTGGCGGCGCCTGGCAGAATGGCGCAGAGGGCGGCGAAGCCGATCAGGAGTTGGGTCAGACGCGACATGTGGGAGCACTGTCCTTTATTCGTGATCCCTATCTGGGGTCACGACACGGCCGATGCCACTTAATTCGCGGTAATTCTACCCGGTGCAAGCAGTTGAAGGCCTTAGCAACTTGGCAGGGAAAGGCCCTTTGGCAGGCGGGTACTTTGGTCCCCGCACGCCTTGTTCAGCTGGCCCTGGGTCAGACCCACAGCGCGGTCCATCTGGGCTCCGGAGAAATTGGTTCCGGTCAGGTCCGCCCCGGTCAGATTGGCTCCCTGCAAGTAGGCACCGACAAAGGCGGCATTGGTCAGATTGGCCCCGGTGAACCGGGCGCTGGAAAAGACGCCCCCATAGGCATTCACATCCCTCAGGTCGGTGCGGCTCAGATTGGCGCGGTTGAGGACGGCAAGACTCATATCGGCTTGCCTCAGCCGGGCACCGACATAGCTGCGTCCGACAATCTCCAGTCCGGCCAAATCGGCCTGGAACAGGTTGCAGCCGGGGCAGTTGGCACCGGCACGGACCTGGGCGATCTGACTGGCGTTCTGGGCTAAGGATGGCTGGCCCAGGACCAGGGCGGTGGCGAGCGTCAGGAAGGCGACCGGTCTCATACTGGCTCCAGGCATCGGACTTGGATCCTCAGTCTGGGGCCTTCGGCTTAAATTCCGGTCAACCGGTCAGGTCTTCGCCGCCCGAGCTTGCCCGGACACCGCAGGTTTCACAGATCAGACTGGATCCCTTGCGCACCACAGCCACATCGCCGCAGGCGGCGCAGACATCAGCCTCCAGCCGGCCTGGGGCAGCCCCGCGCGCCTTGGCGGTGGGCAGGAAGACCAGATTGTCGAGATCTGCGCCCCTGGCGAAGCCCTTGGACATGAAGCGGGATGCCGGTTGCGGGCTGGCCTCGGGTTCGTCCTCCGCATCGGCCTTGCCACGGCCCAGGCCGTCGGCATTGAGTTCACCATCGGCATTGGCCAGCTCGTTGCGGCCCAGATAGGAAATGCCCAGTTCCCGGAAGATATAGTCCAGGATCGAGGTCGCCGACTTCACACTGTCATTGCCCGTCACCGGCCCGGCGGGCTCGAAGCGGGTGAAGACAAAGGCATCGACAAATTCTTCCAGGGGCACGCCGTACTGCAGACCAATGGAGATCGCGATGGCGAAATTGTTCATCAGAGACCGGAAGGCGGCCCCTTCCTTGTGCATGTCGATGAAGATCTCGCCCAGCTCTCCGTCATCATACTCACCGGTGTGGATATAGACCTTGTGGCCACCCACGGCCGCCTTCTGGATATAGCCCTTGCGGCGGTCGGGTAGCTTGCGGCGCATGCGGTCGCGTTCGACGATACGCTCGATGATCCGTTCCTCTGGCTCCGGTGCCGGCTCGCGGCTGATGACCGGGCGGGGCGGGGGTTCGGCGATCCGGGGCAGGTCGAGGCGGGCCGATAGCGGTGCCATTGCGCGATGCACCCGCACCGAGGCAATCCCCGAGGCGGCCGCTTCCTGCAAGAGGTCGGTGGCATCCGCCGGGCTGGCATCCCATTCCAGTTCAATGTCAGCAAGTACCGGAACCTGAAGTTCGGGCTGCAGGGTGTTGAGCATGGCGAAATAGGCGGCTGGGCCAATTTCGTCCGCCGTGCTGAAGGCGGACTGCTGGTCAGGCGACAGGAACGGTGCCTCACTGAGGGCACCGCCGCCCAGGGCATAGAGCTCGGCTGCGGCGATGGCGTCAGGGCTGTAACCCGCCAGCTTCAGGACATCGAGGTCCGGATCTGCCAGGTCACTGTCCTGAACCCCGAGTATGTCGCAGAGAAAGCCGGGGTCCAAGGCGGCAAAGGCCTCGCTGAGGCTGGAGGCCGTTGCCAGGGCAATTTCGGTGGCCCAGATCTCGTGGTCGGTAAAACCCTGGGCCTTCAGGCTGGCCGTGTTGATCTCTGGCGCGTCATTGAGGTCCAGGTGGCCGAGCAGATAGGCCCGCGCCACTCCCAGATCTATACCGCATCGCTCCAGGCCCTGGAGGGCCGGTTCGGAAATCACCCGCACCGTAGTGCCGTCTGCGGTCTCGGCCACAGTATAGGGGCCCGACCAGGGCCCTGCTGTGCTGGTGGCACCGCCCAGGCGCAGGCTCAGCTCGGGGTCGTCAAACAATGCCAGTCCGCCGCGCAGGCCAAGCCCGGAGGCCTGAAACACCTGGCCGGCCCGGCGATAGAGGTCGAGGGCAGCCTGACGCCCTGCCTCCTGCCCATAGTCCAGGGCCTGGGCGGCCAGCCAGTCGGCGAGGCCTGCAAGCCCAAGGGCGACAGGACGATGATCTGCCAGTCCTGACAGGGCTATACCCGCCATGGCCACCGCATCAGCAAAGGCCGGCAAGTCAAAGGCGGGGCCCGCCCCGAAGGACATCAGATCGATGGCGGCCCGGGCCCCACCAGCAGAGGCGGCAAGATCGATGGCCGCGTGGCCGCTGAAGGCGGTGGCGACGACCCCGGTCTCCCAGCTGGCTCGACAAAGGGCCTCGGAGATCTGCGTGCGGTCGGAGATCGCCACCAGGCCGAGAGCGTCGCTTTCGGGCTCCAGGCCCTGGGTGTGCCAGATCCTGTCGCCCGCCGTGGCAAGAGCAATGGCGTCCAGCACCATGGCATCTGAGGCCCCGGCGAGGCGCGCAGCTTCGGCGGCGCGGGCCAGGGCCAGATTGGCGCGGGGATCGGAACAGGCATCGCCCTCGCAGCGCAGAATGGCATCCATCACGGCCTGAAGTCGGATCGCCAGTTCGGCCGCTGCGGCCCGGGCAGCCTGCCGGCCACGCCGTTCGGCTCTCAGGCCGGCGAGAACGCCGACTGATGCGGGATCGTCCAGATCTATGACCCCTGGTGTCGGGCCGCTGCTGGGTGCACTCAGGGCCAGTCGGCCAGCCAGAAGTGCGGCCCCCAGCTCGCGCCGGAACTTGCCGGCAGCCCGGGCATCGGCGAGATGACCGGCGGTCTGGGCAGCGGAAGTCAGGGCTTCAGCCTGACGGAAGATCGCTGCCGGGATGTCGCTATCGCCCCCGGACCAGTCCAGCCAAGCTTCCACACGGGCATTGGCCCAGTCAGCCGGGGCCAGCACCTCAACCATCTGCGAAGCCCGCTCCAGGCTGCGCCGCTCGATTCTGGACGACGTCTCGATACGCATGGGGGGAAGTTAAGTCCCGGGGCCCCGTTCATCAATAGATGTTGCGGTTCCGGGGACAGTCATCCCCAAGATATGGCGTTGGACCTTCATTTCAGGGGGTGCTGGACGGGGAGGGGCCGTGACGCCTATATTCCGGCCGATTTCCCGGACCTGAGCAGGATTCCCGACCATGCTGAAAAAGCTTCTGACCTGGTGGAACGGCTCGACCATCGGCATCGATTTCACCATCTGGCGCCGGGGGGTCTTCGTCGGGCAGGACGAACTGGGCAACAAGTATTACGAGGCCAAGGACACCTCGGACTCCTATGACGGCAACAAGCGCCGCTGGGTGGTCTATAATGGCTATGCCGAGGCCTCGAAGGTGACGCCGGACTGGCATGGCTGGCTGCGCCACACATTTGCCAACCCGCCGACGGTCGAACCCATGGTCCGCAGGTCCTGGGAACAGGACCATATTCCCAACCTCACCGGCACGGTCCACGCCTGGCGGCCCAAGGGCTCCATCTCCCGGGGTGGAGAGCGCCAGAAGGCGTCCGGCGACTACGAGGCCTGGCGTCCGGAATAGGCTGCGACCTGATGCGGATTTCGAATTCCTGGGGATTTGGTCTGGCCGTCTTGTCAGGCCTCGCGGTGGCTGGCCTTACCCAGGCCCAGACCGTGGCTGTCCCCGGCCCGGCGACCGGCGCGCCAACGGTTCCCCCCGTGATGAGCTCGCCCGGCCCCACTGAAACGCCCCCTGCTGAGAGCCCTGTCGAGACCCCGGCGGCCAAGCCGGCAGCGTCCGAAGCCCCGGCGACCACCGCCAAGGCCCCCGAGGTGCCCGCCAAGAGGGCGCGGTATGATGTCGCAGTCATCCAGGCCCTGGACAAGGTCACCGCTGAATCCGTCCGCTTCGAGGCGGCGGTGGGCAAGCCTGTGCGTTACAAGACCCTGATCTTTACGGTGAAGGCCTGCGAGCGTTCGGCCAGTGAAGAGGCCATGGAGGATTCCATGGTCTATATGGTCGTGGACTCCCAGCCTCGCGCCGCACCGGGCAAGCCGACGCCGCCGGCCCGCCAGAGCTTCCGGGGCTGGATGTATGCCTCCTCGCCCGGCCTGAATCCTTTGCAGCACCCCGTCTATGATGCCTGGCTGATCACCTGCAGGGCAGCAGCCCCGCCGAAATCCGGCATTCGCTGAAAGTCACCTGAGCCTTTCAGGGCCAGTTTCAGCTTCTGTCGATAGGCGGCCCGCGGGATCTCCACAGCCCCGAACTGGGACAGGTGCGCCGTCATGAACTGGGTATCCAGCAGGCTGTAGCCCCCGGCAATCAGGCGGGCGACTAGGTGAACCAGGGCCACTTTCGAGGCATCTGTGCGGGTGCTGAACATGCTCTCGCCGAAAAAGGCCCCACCGAGAGAGACACCGTAAAGACCGCCGACCAGGTCGCCGTCCTGCCAGCATTCCACGCTGTGGGCGCGGCCCAGACGGAAGAGCTCTCCATAAAGGGTCTCGATCCCGGCATTGATCCAGGTTTCCGGACGGCCAGTTACTGTGGCGCATTGGCTGACCACGGAGGAAAAGGCCATATCGATCCGGATCGTAAAGGGTTCGGAGCGGACCCGTCGCGCCAGGCGGTGCGGAATATGCATGCTGTTCAGGGGGATAATGCCCCGAAGCTGCGGGTCTATGAGAAAGATTTCCTCGTCTTCCCGGGCATCCGCCATAGGGAAAACCCCGGTCCGATAGCAGTCCAGCAAGTCGTCGGCGTCAAATCCGGGCATGGTCTGTCATCGGGATGTTGCACTCGGGCGACCATTATGTCGCTGGAAGGACATTGGAAGGCAGCTTGAGTGCACACAAGGAGGATCGAGTTTCAATCCTCTGGCGAAACCCGGGCAATAATGGAGCCAAAACTCCCGCTCCGGGCGAATCTATAATTTTTCGTTTGAATTCCGAACGAATTGCACTGCAAATCACCAACCTGTGTCCAAGACTATCGGCCGACGCCTCATGGGGGGGACGGGGCCGGGCAGAGGACAACCGGAGAGATCCATGGCGAATACGACTTATCAGTTCAGCACCATCACTGCGGCTCAGGCCCAGACCGTTGGGGCTACCGACACCATCATTTTCAATGCGGGCCCGGCTGCTGCCGCGACCGTCGTCTATGTCCCGGCGACCGGCCTGGTCACCGACCAGATCGTCATCACCTATAATGGCGTGACGGTGAGCTTCGCCGTCGGCGTTGCCGCCACGGCTGCCAACGGCAACCTGATCTTCCCGGACAGCTCGCAGCTGTTCATCGGCACCTTCAATTCCGACACCAACTCGGCCGCGGTCAACGACACCTTCACCTGGACAGGTTCCAGCGACGGCATGTTCGGTGGTTCGGGCGATGACACCCTGAACGCCGGCAACGGCAACAACACCCTGCAGGGCAACCAGGGCAATGACTCCCTGAGCGCCGGCACGGGCAATGACACGGCCTATGGTGGTCAGAACGACGACACCATCGCCCTGAGCACCGGCAACAACTTCGGCCAGGGCAACAAGGGCAATGACACCATCACGGCCGGTTCGGGTAACGACACCCTGCTGGGCGGTCGCGACAATGACAGCGTCAATGGCGGCGGCGGCACCGACTTCCTGAACGGGAACCTCGGCAACGACACCCTCACGGGCGGTTCTGGCGTTGACACCATCTTTGGTGAAGACGGCGACGACGTGATCGACGGCGCTGGCGGTGCCAATGTCATCGACGGTGGCTCTGAAAATGACTCCATCTCGGCCTCGACCGGCAGCAACAACATCCTGGGTGGTTCCGGCACGGACACCATCACCACGGGCGTTGGTGCCAACCCGGCCAGCCTTGGCAACAACACCGTCGACGGCGGTTCCGGCAACGACTCCATCACCTCCAACGGTTCGGGTTCGGACTCGATCTTCGGCGGCAGCGGCAATGACTCCATCAATGCCACCGCTGGCGGCGCTGATGCAGTCAGCGGCGGCACGGGCAATGACGTGATCAACACCAGCGCCAGCGCTGACGTTGTCACTGGCGATGATGGCAATGACACCATCGATGGCGGTGCCGGTGCCAACACCCTGTCCGGCGGCAATGGCGATGACAGTGTCACCGCCGGCTCGGGCAACGACACCATCCTCGGCGATGCTGGCAATGACACCATCATCACTGGCGACGGCGTGAACAATGTCGATGGTGGCGTTGGCAATGACACCGTCACCGGTGGCACCGACAGCGACACCCTCTTCGGTGGCGACGGCGCTGACAACATCAATGCCAGCAGCGGCAATGACAATGTTCAGGGCGGTGCCGGCAATGACACCATCCTCGGCGGTCTTGGCAACGACACCATCGACATGGGTGCCGGCGACGACACCATTTCCGATGGCTCTGGCGGCAATGACGTGATCAGCGGCGGCGACGGCGATGACAGCATCAGCGTCAGCGGCGGCGCGGTCTATACCCTCGACGGCGGGGCCGGTAACGACTTCGTCTGGGGTGGCGCTAGCTTCGACGTGATCACTGGCGGTGCTGGCGATGACACCCTCGACGGCTTCTCCGGCAAGGATACCCTGTCCGGCGGCGCTGGCTCTGACGTGTTCCGTACCCTGGGCGCCCAGTCCAACCCGGTCGGCGGCACCTCTGACGTCATCGTCGACTGGTCTTCGGAAGACGCCCTGTCCTTCGGCGGCCTGGCTGGCACCAATGCCACCTATGTCGAGATCACCGGGGTTGCCTCCTTCGCGGAAGCCCAGGCGATTGCCGACGCCCAGATCGGTGGCGGGATTGTCAACTATGTCGCCATCCAGGTGGGTGCCGATGTGGTGGTCTTTGCCGATGGCAATGGCGACGACGGCGCTGCGGACTCCGCGGTGGTTCTGGCGGGCAAGACCCTGAACGACATCTCGGTGCTCAACATCGTCGCCTAAGGCCTAAAGCCTTACCGATCTCTCCAGGGGCCGTCCTTTCGCCGGGACGGCCCCTTTTTCTTTGCGCGGCGACAGGCGATTTTCTTCCAACCCAATTGGGGTAATCCGCAACGTCGGGGCTAGTTGGCCCTGACCCAAGTCCCCCGAATGGGGAATCCGGAATTCAAGTCGGTTTTTCTGAGTCTAGACTGCGTCAACCGTCGGTGACCGACGATCCTGGAGCGCTTAGAAATGGCGAATACGACTTATCAGTTCAGCACCATCACTGCGGCTCAGGCCCAGACCGTTGGGGCTACCGACACCATCATTTTCAATGCGGGCCCGGCTGCTGCCGCGACCGTCGTCTATGT
>CAIYZB010000348.1 GCA_903930545.1 uncultured Alphaproteobacteria bacterium | reverse complement strand
GGTCCGCGATGTCGCGGCCCTCGTTCAGGCGGCCGATGGCTGGCTACATGTGGATGCGGTCCAGGCGGCGGGCAAGATCCCGACAGACAGCCGGGAACTGGGGGCTGATACCCTCGCCATTTCCGCCCACAAGCTGGGGGGACCGCAAGGGGTAGGGGCCCTGACCTTTGGTCCTCGTGCCACCCTGTCTCGCATCCAGCATGGCGGCGGCCAGGAGCGTGGTCGCCGTGCTGGCACCGAGAACGTGGCCGGCATCGCCAGCTTCGCCGCTGCGGCCCGGGCTGCCATGGCCCAGCACATCGACAACGGTCCCTGGCGTGACGCCACGGCCGAGCGCCTCAAGGCCCTTGGCGCTGTGGTCATTGGCGAGGGCTCGCCCCGCCTGCCCAACACCCTTTGCGTAGCCATGCCAGGACAAGCCTCGGACCGCCAGGTCATGAGCCTCGATCTGGGGGGCATCCTGGTCAGCGCGGGCTCGGCCTGCTCATCCGGCAAGGTCAAGGTCAGCCCCATACTGGCGGCCATGGGCCTGTCTGACATTGCCGGCAACGCCATTCGGGTCAGCGGGGGCTGGAATACTACGAAGGCGGACTGGACTGCCTTTGAGGAAGCCTGGATCCAGATCCAGCAACGTATAGCCGCGCGCGCTTCCGCGTCGGCCGCCTGAGGACCAACGCCATGGCTGCCGTCAAGGACACTGTCGATCAGGTCGAGAGCCTCGAGCGCTACAAGCACGGGTTCGTCACTGAGATTGACCAGGAATTCGCCCCCAAGGGCCTGAATGCCGATACCGTCCGCTTCATCTCGGCCAAGAAGGGCGAGCCGGACTGGATGCTGCAATGGCGCCTCGAGGCCTTCGAACGCTGGCTGGCCATGGACGAACCCGACTGGGCAAAGGTCAGCTTTCCGCCCATCGACTATCAGGACAGCTACTACTACGCCGCGCCGAAGGAAAAGACCGGTCCGGCCAGCCTGGACGAGGTCGATCCGGACCTGCTGGCCACCTATGCCAAGCTGGGGATTCCCCTGCGCGAGCAGGAGGTTCTGGCCGGGGTCATCGGTTCGCCGCGCTATGCCGTGGATGCGGTCTTTGACAGCGTCTCGGTAGTCACGACCTTCAAGAAGGAACTGGCCCAGGTCGGGGTGATCTTCTGCTCCATGAGCGAGGCCATCCGCGAACACCCCGAACTGGTGCGCAAATATTTGGGCACCGTCGTGCCGGTCAGCGACAACTATTTCGCCTGTCTCAATGCGGCGGTCTTCTCCGATGGCAGCTTTGTCTATGTGCCCCCCGGCGTGCGCTGCCCCATGGAGCTGTCCACTTATTTCCGGATCAATGCGGAGAACAGTGGTCAGTTCGAACGCACCCTGATCATCGCCGATGCCGGATCCTACGTTTCCTATCTGGAGGGCTGTACGGCCCCCATGCGGGATGAGAACCAGCTCCATGCGGCGGTGGTGGAACTGGTCACCCTGGACGACGCAGAGATCAAATATTCCACTGTCCAGAACTGGTATCCGGGGGATCCCGAGACCGGCAAGGGCGGGATCTACAACTTCGTCACCAAGCGTGCCGACTGCCGCGGCGCTCGCTCCAAGGTCTCCTGGACCCAGGTTGAGACCGGCTCGGCCATCACCTGGAAATACCCCTCCTGTGTGCTGAGGGGCGAGGGCAGTGTGGGGGAGTTCTATTCCATCGCCATCACCAATGGCCGCCAGCAGGCCGATACCGGTACCAAGATGATCCATCTGGG
>CAIYZB010000347.1 GCA_903930545.1 uncultured Alphaproteobacteria bacterium | reverse complement strand
TGGGATTGGCATTGCGAAACGCTGTGGAATGACGGTTTGGGTCGCCGAACCCCCCGGCTTTACGGGGGTTCAGCGGGGGCATGTCTGAGAAGAGACGGATTGCCGCGACTGGCTGGCGGTGGGCGCAGTCCGGGGTCGAGAAGTCTCCGACGACAGCACCAAAGTCTAAGGGAGGCACCTTCGTTGTCACCGATATTCTTTAGCTTCCAAGAGTTCAGTATCGATGCGATCCGCCAAGGAACGCGGGGCAAACCCGATTTCACAGTTCGAAACTTGGTCGACGGCCGAACATCTTGGCGTAGTCTAGCTTGCTCAGGTAACGCGGGATCTGGGTGGAAGGCCCACCTAGGTCATTTTTCGTGGTCTGCCTGCCGTGGAGAACTGCGGGGGCATCAATTCAAAGGCGTCAGGACTGCCTCAAACCGCCCATCTGAAATGGCCTCAAGTCGCGACGTGATTTCCCGCCGGACATCCGCATTAGCTCGCAGGCTTGAGGGAAAGATCTCGGTTTCCATGAGCCGGACGACCAAGACTTCCAGATTGCTACCGTGCTTCTCGGCTATGGCCAGCAACTGATCGGCCATCGGGTCGGTAAGAGGCTCGCCAGTCCGAGACTTGGTCAGGATAAAGCTCATCCAGGCCGCAATGGCACTGCTGAACCTAGCGACGGATGCGCCCGCGGCCACGGCCTCAGTAAATGTCGAGAGCAGCCGGATCGGCAGCTTCATCGAACCATCCCACGCAATCTGAGCGAGGTTGTGATGGATGGCAGGATTTCTGAAGCGATCCAGGATCGAAGAGATATAGACCTGCAGGTCTAGTCCCGGTGTCGCAGGCAGGCGCGGTGCGATGTCCTCTCGCATCAGGCCTTCGACATATTGGGCCAGTGAGGAGTGCCTCATGGCCTCGGCCACAGTCCGGACATCAAGCGCCAGGCCTAGATAGGCCAGAGCAGAATGGGCTCCGTTGAGCAGGCGAAGCTTGGCGAATTCGAAGCCCGCCACGTCCGTAACAATCCTGGCTCCGCAGGCGGCCAGGGTGGCGGCATCAGGGCCGGCAGCATCGCTGACCACCCACTCTGCAAAGGTCTCCCTCTGGATCGGCCAGGCATCTTCCAGGCCGGTCATCTGGGTCGCGAGCTTTCGGAGGGCCTCGTCAGTTGCCGGGGTGATGCTGTCGACCATGGTGTCCGGAAACCGGGATCCGTCCCGTATCCAGTCAGCCAGATCGGCTTGACCATGATGGATACAGAAGTCGAGAACGGCGCGACCCAGCTTCTCACCATTGGCCGGGAGATTGTCGCAACTGATCAGGGTCAGTCCGGGCAGGCCTGCCGCACGCCTGAGATTCAGCCCCCGAGCGAGCAAGCCTATGAGACTAGCTGGGATCTTATCGCCTGAGAGATCAGAAATGATATCCGGATGACCCAAGTCGAGACTGCCGTCCGAAGCCAGGCAATAGCCCTTCTCGGTCACCGTCGCGGTGACCATGCGAAGGCCCGGATTTGAGAACTGGTTCATTACCGCCGCGGCATCATCGCCTGCATGCAGAACCTGCGTCAGGGATCCGATGATCCGCGCCACCGGCTTGGACTTCTGCTCGACGAGGGTAAAGAGGCCATCCTGCGGACGCAGGGCCCCAATGACGTCACGGCTGTGCATAGACACAGCGCAGATGCCCAGGTTCGGATTC
Organism: uncultured Alphaproteobacteria bacterium; assembly: GCA_903930545.1. Taxonomy (GTDB): domain Bacteria; phylum Pseudomonadota; class Alphaproteobacteria; order Caulobacterales; family Caulobacteraceae; genus Phenylobacterium. The sequence continues at coordinate 3,081 of CAIYZB010000347.1, read as the reverse complement.
TCGGCCAGGCCCCGGTCAAAGAAGCTGGCCTGATGGGCCCGGTGAAAGGCCCCTGGGCCGAAATGCAAGATCCCGGTCTGTGTGGTCGCGGTATCATAGGCCGGTCTGCGGGTTTCGGCACTGGCCAGAGCCAGGGTGGCCCGCGACAGGCGGCGCGGCGCGCTCAAAGGGTCACGCCGCGTTTCCAGATTGCGATCTCCCGCTCGTCATTGGTTTCACTGCGGGTGGCCCCACCGTCTGCTGTGGCAATGACTAGATCCAGGAGTTCGGAGGCTAGTTCATCGACTGACCGCCCCCTTGCGATCGGGCCGGCATCGAAATCGATCCACCCGGGCTTTCGGCTGGCCAGCTGGGAATTGGATGCGATCTTCAGAGTCGGTGCCGGAAAGCCGAGGGGCGTTCCTCGTCCCGTAGTGAAAAGGATCACTGTGGCACCGGCCGCCGTTAGAGCCGTGGAGGACACGGCATCATTCCCGGGGGCTTCCAGTAGCACCACGCCTCGCCGGCTGGCCTGTTGCCCATAGGAAACTACCTGACTGACACGACCGCCCCCTGCCTTCTGGACAGCGCCGAGGGACTTTTCCTCAAGGGTTGTGATGCCCCCGACAATATTGCCTGGCGAGGGGTTTTCGCTGACGGGCTGATTGTGATCCAGGAAGTGCCGCTTGAATCCGTTGACTAGGTCCCCGATGGCCTCGAAGACCTCGGCGGTCTCTGCCCGCGCCATCAGCAGGTGTTCGGCACCGAAAATCTCCGGAATCTCGGTGAGAATGGCCGTGCCCCCCGCTTCTGTGACCCGGTCGGCCATCCGTCCCACCAGGGCATTGGCCGTGATCCCGCTGAGGCCGTCCGAGCCACCGCATTTCAGACCGATTACCAGATCTGACAGGGAGCAGGCCTCACGCCTGTCCAGCTCAGCCAGGTCGATCAGTTCCCCAATGGCCTGAAGTCCATGGGCGATCTCATCTTCCTCGTTCTGGGCCGTGAAGGCCTTCAATCGCCTCGGGTCCGGCACCGTTATCGTGCCCAGCAGGCTGTCCAGCTGATTGCTCTCACATCCAAGGCCCAGGATGAGGACACCTCCGGCATTGGGGTGGACAGCTAGTCTGGCAAGAATGGCCCGCGTCGTCGAAAGGTCGTCACCCAGTTGCGAGCACCCGAAGGGGTGGGTGAAGGCGTGAATGCCGTCGACACGGTCCTTCCAGAGTTCGTTGGCAGCCGCGGCGATCTTCTGGGCGGTGCGCGCGACACATCCGACCGTGCAAAGGATCCAGATTTCGTTGCGGGTCCCCACCCTGCCATCGGCGCGGCGATAGCCCATGAAGTGGCGAGGGGCGACCTGAGCTTGATCCTGGTCTTTGGCTGCCGGTGAAAAACTATAGCTATCCTCATCGCTGAGAGCCGTGGCCAGATTATGGCTGTGGACATGCTCGCCGGCGGCGATGTCCTGGGTGGCGAGCCCGATTGGCCAGCCGAACTTGCGCACAGGGTCCCCGGCCCGGATGGATCTGAGGGCGACCTTGTGGCCGGGGGGGATGGTCTCGCGAGCGACAATGCTGTTGGGGCCCGGTGATCCTGCTGGCAGGCCTTCGGGTGCCACGGCAACGTCATCATCGGGATGAATTTGCACAACGCTCGAGCTCATCGCGGCATGGTAACCGGTGTCATATGATAGGCAAGGGCTGAATTTCCCATGCCAGGGTCTGGATCGACGGGCGACGCGGGTTATGAAGTGGCGCTGACCGGCGATACTCGGCGGCGGTAGGTTACGACAGGACCGGTCATGGATGCGTCGGACGACAAGGGGCGAGGGGATGGCGCGCGACAGCGCCCGACCATCAACGACATCGCCCGCTTGGCAGGAGTCTCGAAGAAGACCGTATCGCGGGTCATCAATGCCTCTCCCTATGTCCAGAAGGAAACCCGGGCCCGGATCCAGGCTGTCATGGACGAGACCGGCTATGCCCCAGATCCCCAGGCCCGGGGGCTTGCCTTCCGCCGGTCATTCCTGATCGGACTGGTCTACGACAACCCCAACCCACAGTATGTGGTCAATATGCAGTTGGGCCTCCTGGACGGAATGCGGGGGACCGGCTTTGAGCTTCTGGTCCATCCCTGCCGACGGGACAGCGACAGCTTCCTGGCTGACCTCCGGGGCTTTATCGAACGCCAGCGGCTCTTTGGGGTCGTCCTGACGCCCTCGGTGTCCGAAGACGAACGCGTGGCCGATCTGATGGCCGAGATCGGGTGCGCCTATGTCCGGGTGGCGTCCGTGGCCCTGGACCAGCCAGCCCACATGATCGAGACCTATGACCGGATCGGCGGCCAGGCGGCAGCCCGACATCTTGCCGACCTTGGGCATACCCGGGTGGGGTTCATCTCAGGCCCGCCGACTTTCCGGTCGTCTTTCGAGCGAAGGGAGGGTTTTGAGTCGGGGCTGGCCGAGCGCGGGCTCAGGCTTGATCCCGACCTGGCCCGGATCGGGGCCTACACCTTCGAGTCCGGGATTGAATGCGCCCGTGAACTCCTCGGCCTCGACCCAAGGCCGACGGCGATTTTTGCGGGCAATGACGAAATGGCCGCCGGAGTTCTGCAGGTCGCCCGGCAGATGGGGATTACTGTGCCCCAGGATCTGTCTTTGGTCGGCTTCGATGACTTCGAGATTGCCCAGCGCCTCTTGCCCAGTCTAACCACCGTACGCACCCCAACGCGGGAGATCGGCTGCCTGGCCGCCGAGCGCCTTTTGGGTCTTGAGGCAAGGGACGACCGCACCCCTGACGAACGGCTCCCTGCCTTGATCGTTCGCCAGTCCTCAGGCCCGGTCTGACGGGCCAGAGGACTGGAACGGTCTTCCCCTAGAGGGTGACCGGTTCCATACGCGGGGTGAGAATGTGGATCACCAGCAAGGCGAGCAGATAGGCCGAACCTGCGACCACGAAGATGGGGGTATAGGTGCCGATACTCTCCAGAACAAAGCCGGCATATTTGGCCATGGCCATGCCGCCGATCGCCCCGATCATGCCGCCGATCCCGACCACCGATCCCACGGCCGATCGCGGAAAGACATCCCCCGGCAGGGTG
>CAIYZB010000346.1 GCA_903930545.1 uncultured Alphaproteobacteria bacterium | reverse complement strand
CCTTGCGGGACATCAACGTCCTGAGGACCAAGATTCCGGAAGTCCTGCTGGTGGCCATGGCAGATCCCTATGCCCGGCCTGCACCCCTGACCTGTGCGCGTATCACGGCCCTGATCCTGCCGCTGAATGGTGCCCTTGGGGCAGACCTCGATGAGGAGGCCGTGGACGGGGATGACCTGATCGGGCGAGGCAAGTCCAGCGCTCTGGGCCTGGTGGCCGGGGCAGCCTCTGGTGTCATCCCGTTCCGCGGCTGGGTGCGCAAGCTCACCGGGGCCGAGCGCCACGATTCCTATGTCCAGGAGGCGATCACCGCGGGGGGCATCCGGCGCGCCTATCTCAAGGGCCTGGGGGAAGCCAGGTCCTGTCGCGTGCCTGCTGCACCGATCCATATCGGTGAACCAGAGGACGTCTTGGATCAGTCGGGCAAGCCCCGGTTCCCGATCCGCTGACGGGCCTTGAAGTCCCGGCGGAAGGCTTCAAAGCGGCCTTCTGAAATGGCCGCCCGCATAGCGGCCGTCAGAGCCTGGAAGTGGGCGATATTGTGCCAGGACAGCAGGACCTGACCCAGGATCTCCTCGGACCGCACCAGATGGTGCAGATAGGCCTTGGAATAGTGGCTTGAGGCCGGGCAGTCGCTGTCGGGATCAAGCGGGCTGTCATCCTCGGCATAGCGGGCATTCTTCAGATTGACCGCGCCCTCCCAGGTCCAGGCCTGGCCATGGCGGCCTGAGCGGGTCGGCAGGACACAGTCAAACATGTCCACCCCGCGCGCCACGGCCTCCACCAGATCGATGGGCTTGCCGACGCCCATGAGATAGCGCGGCCTGTCGGCGGGTAGCATGGCCGGGGCATAGTCGAGCACTTCGCACATGGCCTCGTGGCCCTCGCCCACCGCAAGGCCACCGAGGGCATAGCCGTCGAAACCGATCTCCATCAGCCGGTCAGCGGACTCCTGCCTCAGGGCCTTGAAGGTAGAGCCCTGCTGGATGCAGAACAGGGCCTGACGATCCCGCTCGCCAAAGGCGGTCTTGCACCTTTGGGCCCAGCGGGCCGACAGGCGCATGGCATCCTCTGCCCGCCGCTCCTCGGCAGGCCAGGATACGCATTCGTCCAGCTGCATGACGATGTCAGAGCCCAGAAGATCAGCCTGGATCTCGATGGAGCGTTCCGGCGTCATGATGTGACGGGAGCCGTCGATATGGCTCTGGAAGGTCACGGACTCCTCGGTGACCTTGGCAATCTTGGACAGGCTCATGACCTGGAAACCGCCGGAGTCCGTGAGGATCGGCTTATCCCAGCGCATGAAGCGATGGAGACCCCCCAGACGCTGGATCCGCTCAGCGGTGGGGCGCAGCATCAGGTGATAGGTATTGCCCAGCAGGATATCGGCACCGGTCTGGGCCACCTGATCCACGGTCAGGGCCTTGACGGTGGCTGCTGTGCCCACCGGCATGAAGGCCGGGGTGCGGATGTCACCACGGGAGGTCTTCAGAACCCCGGTGCGGGCGGCCCCGTCTGTGGCTGAAATCTCGAAGGGAAAGGCGGTCAGGGCTCGGCCCTCCAGAGCAGGCTGCCATCCCCGTAGGAATAGAAGCGATAGCCGTCGCGGATCGCGTGATCATAGGCCCTGCGCATGGTCTCGGTCCCCGCAAGGGCACAGACCAGCATGAACAGGGTCGACTTTGGCAGGTGGAAATTGGTCATCAGGGCGTCCGTGGCCCGGAAGCGGTAACCCGGGGTGATGAAGATCGCCGTCTCGGCCGCGAAGGGATGCAGGAGGCCGGCCTCGTCCGCCGCACTCTCCACCAGTCGCAGGGAGGTGGTGCCAACACAGATGATGCGGCCACCACGGGCGCGGGCTTCGTTGACGAGGGTCGCGGTCGCCTCTGTGACCTCACCATACTCGGCATGCATGACATGATCGGCCAGATCGTCGACCTTGACCGGCAGGAAGGTGCCCGCCCCGACATGGAGGGTGACGAAGGTGGTGGTGATCCCGGCCTCGGTCAGACGACGCAGCAGGTCTGGCGTGAAATGCAGCCCCGCCGTGGGCGCGGCTACCGAGCCGTCATGCGCGGCATAGACGGTCTGATAGTCGCTGCGGTCCCGGGCATCCTCACCGCGCTTGGCGGCGATATAGGGTGGCAGGGGCATATCGCCCCGGGCGGCGACGGCCAGATCGAGCTCGACGCCGCTCAGGTCGAAATCAAGGATGACCTCGCCGCCTTCCCCCTTGCTGACCAGTGTGGCCATGAGGTCGAGGTCAGGGCCCAGGGCAATGCGATCATCAGGGGCCAGCCGCTTGCCGGGGCGCATGAAGGCGCTCCAGCGGCAGGGCCCCAGGCGTTTGTGCAGAGTGGCTTCCGCCCCGATCCGCGACTCTCCGCGCCACCTTTGGCCCTTCAGCCTGGCGGGGATGACCCGGGTATTGTTGAGCACCAAAAGGTCCCCGGCCCGCAACAGACCGGGCAGGTCCGACACCTTCAGGTCCTGGAAGTCACGCCCCGGTTCGACGACAAGAAAGCGCGCGGAATCCCGGGGCTCTGCCGGACGCAGGGCAATCCGGTCGTCAGGGAGGTCAAAATCGAAATCAGCGACTTGCATGGAACGGCGGTGAAGGCCACGCATGGGGGCGGGCGTCAAGCTTGGTGGCGTGATAGAGGCCGGACATGAGCCTGGTTCGACTGCTGCTTTCCCTTTTCGGAAGCCTGATGGCCGGGGCCATGGCCCTGGCCTTTGCCGGCATGGTGATCCTGGCCCAGGGCGGGCGATCCAGCCCGCGTCTGGATGTTATCACCCATTTCGCACCCGTCTGGCTGGTGGGTGGGCTAGCCGCCCTGGTCTGGGCCCTGCTGATGCGTCCCGGCCTCGCACGCCGGGCCATAGCCGCCTTTGCCGGGATCGCCGTGATCGGGGCCATCACCCTGATCCTGCCGGAAATGACCCGCAAGACCAGCCCTGTCGCTCCTGCTGGCCTGCCAGGCCAGATACGCCTGATCCAGTTCAATACCTGGGGTCGCAATGAAAAGGTGGCCGAGACCGCTGACTGGATCGTGGCCCAGGCCCCCGACCTCATCACCCTGGAGGAAGCCACCCCCCAGATGCGCGATGCCATCCTTGCGCGGGGCAGGTTCCACGTGGCCTGCGGCAATTGTTCGGTGATGATCCTGTCACGGCTGAAGCCGGTGAGCGAGGCCATCCCCCATCGGACACGCTCGGGTCCTCGTCCGCCCATGGCCTATGCCGAATACCGGACGGAGGGCCGCACCTTCGGGGTCCTGGTCACCCATTTCACCTGGCCGACCGATGGGGGTAACCAGCAGATCCAGGGTCAGCATGTGGCCGATGTCCTGAAACAGTTCCCGCCCGAAACCATGATATTGGCGGGTGACTTCAACTCAACACCCTGGTCCTTCACCCGCAGGGCTCAGGACCGGATGTTCGGGCTGGAACGACGGACACGGGCCCTGATGTCCTGGCCCGCCGCCCCGGTGTCTCGCCACCGGATCGCCCTGCCCTTCCCTTTCCTGGCCATCGACCATGTCTATGCCGGGTCGGGCTGGCGGACGGTGAAGGTGCGGCGTGGTCCGAAACTGGGTTCGGACCACTATCCGGTTGTGGTGGATTTGGTCCCTACTTCTTCGGATTGACCAGAGCCTGATAGGTCAGGGTCCGGGTCAGCCCGCCCAGATCATCGCCGCCGGACCCGCCGAAGCGCTGGATCATGCCGACAAAGACCACGTCATTGGTGGGATCGACCCAGAACCAGGTCCCGGCCGCCCCGCCCCAGCTCATGGTGCCCTTGCCTTCGAGGGTGCCGGCCTTTCGCGGGTCTTCCACCACCATGAAGTCAAGACCAAAGCCCACGGACTTGTTGAACCTTGCGCCTGCCGAGCCGTTGGAATTGACCAGGGCAGCCTCCGGCAGGTGGCTCGTGCCCATCAGTTCGATTGTGGCAGGCGAGACGATCCGCACCCCGTCCAGCTCTCCGCCATTGGCCACCATCTGGGCAAAACGGGCATAGTCTGTAGTGGTGGAAACCAGACCGCCGCCACCGGATTCCATGGCTGGCGGCTTGGTGAAGTCCTGGACATTGGACCCAGCTGGCCCGCCGACGGCTTCGACCACCTTGCCGACCCGGGGGTCAAAACCATAGACCCTGGCCAGGCGGGAAACCTTGTCCGCCGGCACCATGAAGCTGGTGTCGGGCATTTTCAGGGGATCAAAGATCCGCTGCTGCATGAACTGGCCCAGAGGTTGGCCCGACAGCTTCTCCACCAGATAACCCTGGATATCAACGGCCACGGAATAGGACCACTGGGTCCCCGGCTCATAGATCAGCGGGGTATCGGCCAGCTTGTTGATCATGTCCTGCAGGCCGCTGGAGGCCAGGATCCGCTTGTCGCGGAACATCTGGTCAACGGGGTGCTTGTCAGCGAGGCCATAGCCGAAGCCCGCCGTGTGGCTCATGACTTCGCGCATGGTAGGCGGACGACTGACGGGCACCAAAACCGGCTTGCCCGCGGCGTCAACGCCCTGCCAGACCTTGAGGTTCTTGAATTCCGGGATGTATTTCGTCACCGGATCGTCCAGACGCCACTTGCCCTCCTCGAACAGGATCATCATGGCAATGCCGGTGATCGGCTTGGACATGGAATAGATCCGGAAGATTGAATCCTCGGTCATGGCCGGGCCATCAAAACCCATGGCCCCATAGGTCTTGAATTCAACCACCTTGCCGTGACGCACCAGCATGGTGCTCATCCCGGGCACCCGACCGTCGGCCACAACCTTGGCCATGGCGGCATCCAGCTTTTCCAGACGCGCACTGTCAAAGCCGACGGCTTCCGGGCTGCGGGCATTGGGTAGGGCGAAAGGTTCCTTCGCCACAGCGGGCGACAGGCCCAGGGACAATGAGACAGCGACCAGAGCGGTCGCCAAAAGGTGAATACGGCGCGTCATGAAATCTCCCCGGAGTTATGGTTCAACTCTAGGGACGCCTTCACCCAAGGCCAAGTCGTATCAGGCGCGAATGTCGGTCGTCTGCGGGGTCTTGCCAGAGCTGGCCCGACGCAAGGCGTCCTCGGCCAGGGCCTGATTATAAGCGGGGGACAAGCGTCGGGCCCCCTCGGCCTGGCGTCGGCCATCGGCGCTTCCCGGATCCGTCGGCTCGTCCTTTGGGGCATCTTCCTGTTTCAGACGATTGGCCAGCTCCTCAGGGCTACGCTCGTCCTCGGGGTCCCTGGCAAGCTCTGCCGTGATGGCCACCAGGGCCTCAGGCGAGGCCTGCATCAGGCTGGAAAAATAGCTGAAGCTCTCGGACTCCGAGAGACTGTCATCATGGTTGGCGTCAATGCCGTCAAAGGCCTTGGTCTCTTCCTCGTCAGTGCGGGCAACGCCGACCTTCTTCAGGATGCCGGCATCGTGCATTTCCTGACGGGTCACGCGACCGTCGTGGTCCTTGTCCAGCTTGTCGAACAGCCGACGGGACAGGTCGGAGGCCATGGCAGCCACCTGGGGCGATACCGAGCTCGGGCGCATGCTGCGCACTCCTGAAATGGCGCATTTCACGCCGGATTTCAGAAGCCTAGCGCCAAACCCTTATGCGAGGTTTGAGCTAGCCGGGCCGGAACCGCTTGGAGGTCGGGAAGCCCTTGGGGGCCAGCTTGCCCGCGGAGGCGCGCCGCCCCACCCATTCGCGCCAGGCCTCCCACACCCGGACCCGACCGGCGGTGTCGACCCAGCCGCCGCCCTGCTCGGCCTGGAACACCAGGGCATCCCGAAGGCCGCCTTCGCGATAGGTCTGGAGCTTGACCCCCTTGCCGCGGGGCATTTCAGGCAGCTCGTCCAGGGGGAAGATCAGGATCTTGCCATTGTCGCCGGAGACCGCGAGGTGGTCGCCGGTGACCGGCAGGGCCACAGCAGCGCCCTTGGGACCCGGGTTCATCACCTGCTTGCCAGCCCGGCGGGTGGACAGGGCCTCTTCCTCCGGCAGGACGAAGCCATAGCCTTCCTTGCTGGCCAGAACGCGCTTCTGACCGGCCTTGAAGGGGAAGACATCGACGATGTCGACCTTGTCCTCCAGATCGATCATCAGGCGCAGGGGCTCCCCATGGCCACGGGCCGAGGGCAGTTTGTCGCAGGTCAGGGTGAAGAAGCGGCCGTCAGAAGCGAAGATCAGCAGCTTGTCCGTGGTCTCGGCCGGAACGATGAAGCCCTGCTTGTCGCCTTCCTTGTATTTCAGCTCCGAGGGGTCCTCCACCCGGCCCTTGGCGGCCCGGATCCAGCCCCGTTCGGACAGGATGATGGTGATCGGCTCACGCACGATCATGGCCTCGATGGCGGCATCGGCATCCACCACAGGAGCGGAATCGAAGGTGGAGCGGCGCTTTCCCAGCACGGTGTCTGCGCCAAGAACCTTCAGGGCGAACTTCAGCCCCTCCCCCACCAGTTTCCACTGCTGGGCATCGGAGGCCAGCATCTTGAGGATGCCATCCCTTTCCTCGGCCAATTCCGCATGTTCCCGTCGAAGCTCCATCTCCTCGAGACGTGCCAGCTGCCGCAGGCGGGTATTGAGGATGGCCTCAGCCTGGATCTCGCT
>CAIYZB010000345.1 GCA_903930545.1 uncultured Alphaproteobacteria bacterium | reverse complement strand
CAGGCCATCATCTGGCCGGAGGGCGCACTTCCGGTGGTGATCAATGAGTTTCTCGGTGCCGGCAGCCCCTATCCGGATGAGCTGAGAGCCGCGCTACAGCCCGGCCAGACCCTGATGATGGGGGCCAATCGCGTGGAGTATGGCGAGGGCGGCAAGGTGCTCTATTTCAACAGCCTGCTGGTCCTGAGCCCCCTGCCGCAGGGCCTGCAGCTGGACGCCGTCTATGACAAGCACCGCCTGGTGCCATTCGGCGAATTCATTCCCCTGGGCGACCTGGCTGGAAAGATCGGCCTTCGCAGCATGGTCCACATGCCGGAGGACTTCACCGCCGGGGCTCCGCCGACGCCCCTGGACTTTGTGTCCCTGCCCTCCGTCCAGCCCCTGATCTGCTACGAGGCCCTCTTCCCCGGCTTTACCCGGGCCGCCGCCCGCCGCGGCGGATCCCGCCCGGCCTGGATTCTCAATGTTTCCAATGATGCCTGGTTCGGAAAGACCTCCGGGCCCCTCCAGCATCTGAACATGGCCGGCTATCGGGCCATCGAGGAAGGCATGCCCATTGCCCGGGTCACCCCGACCGGGGTCACCGTCATGCTGGATGCCCAGGGCCGCACCGTGGCCGGGTCCCGTCTGGGTCTGGGGGCGTTCGGCATTGTCGATGTCCGCCTGCCCTCAGCCCGGCCCCCGACCCCCTATGTCCGCTACGGCGATGCCGGTTTCGCCCTGATGTTGCTGGTCTCGGCGGGCCTTGCGGTCCGGGACCGCCGCCGCAAGTCCTGAGGCCTGTGCCAATTCGCGCAGGCACGAATTGAGCCCCTCCTTGCGGGATATAAAGATTTGTTTATATGTCTCCGCGACCCTGCCGAAGGACCTCCCATCTGGTCCTGTCGATGAATCCTGGAGCCCTGTCTTGAGCCGTTCCTCCTATATCTTCACCAGTGAAAGCGTTTCCGAAGGCCATCCCGACAAGGTGGCGGACCGGATCTCCGATACGGTTGTCGACGCCTTCCTGGCCCAGGAGCCCGAGGCCCGGGTGGCTTGCGAGACCCTGGTGACCACCAACCGCATCGTCCTGGCGGGCGAGGTCCGGGCCGGCAAGCCCGGGGCCACCAAGGCCGAGAGCAAGGCCATGACCAAGGACATCCTGGCTTCGCTGGAGCCCAAGGTTCGCGCCGCCATCAAGGATATCGGCTACGAGCAGAAGGGCTTCCACTGGGAAAAGGCCCGCTTCTCCAACTTCCTTCATGCCCAGTCGGCGGATATCGCCCAGGGCGTGGACTCCTCCGACAAGAAGGACGAGGGCGCAGGCGACCAGGGGATCATGTTCGGCTATGCCTGCGACGAGACCCCGTCGCTCATGCCGGCGACCCTGCAATTCTCCCACGACATCCTGAAGCGCCTGGCCGGGGTCCGTCACTCCGGTGAGTGCGAGGTCCTGGAGCCCGATGCCAAGAGCCAGGTGACCCTGCTCTATCAGGACGGCCGCCCGGTCGAGGTCCTGAAGATCGTGGTCTCCACCCAGCACAAGAAGAAGATCGGCGACAAGGCCGCCTCTTCAAAGCGCATCCAGGATGCGATCCGTCCCTATGTGGAGTCCGTCTTCCCGACGGGTCTGATCACCCGCAAGACCAAGTGGCACGTCAATCCCACAGGCAAGTTCCTTATCGGGGGACCGGACGGCGATGCCGGCATCACGGGCCGCAAGATCATTGTGGACACCTATGGCGGTGCGGCCCCCCACGGCGGCGGTGCCTTCTCCGGCAAGGATCCGACCAAGGTGGACCGTTCGGCGGCCTATGCCTGCCGCTATCTGGCCAAGAACGTCGTGGCCGCCGGTCTGGCCCGCAAGTGCACCATCCAGATCAGCTATGCCATCGGGGTCTCTGATCCCCTGTCCTTCTATGTGGATCTGCATGGCACCGGCGAGGTGGATGCCGTCAAACTTGAAAAGCTGCTGCCGGAAATGATCGGTGGCGCAACGCCCCGGGCCATCCGCGAGCATCTGAGCCTGAACCGACCCATCTATGCCCGGACCGCTGCCTATGGCCATTTCGGCCGGGCCCCGGACAATGAGGGCGGCTTTTCCTGGGAGAAGACCGACCTGGTGGACAGCCTCAAGGGCCTCGCCTAGTCCTCTCGTCCGGATCGCCGACATGCAAAGGGCTCACGGTCCGCTCCGTTCCTATGGGCGGATCAAGTCCCGGCTGATCAAGCCGCGTCAGGCGGCCATGATGGGCGCGCACCTGCCGCAGTTGCGCCTGCCGAGGGAGCCCTTTGATCCCCTGACCCAGATGCAGGAGGCCTCCGAGGTCTGGCTGGAGATCGGGTTCGGGGCTGGCGAGCACATGGCCGGTCAGGCTCTTGCCCATCCCGATGTCCTGATCCTGGGGGCCGAGCCTTTCCGCAACGGGGTGGCCAGTGCCGTGCGACACCTGATCGCCGGAGGGCAGACCAATGTCCGTCTGCATGACTCCGATGCCCGGGACCTGGTGGCCAATCTGCCGAATGCCTGTGTCAGCCGGGTCTTTATCCTGTTCCCCGATCCCTGGCCCAAGGCCAGGCACAACAAGCGCCGGATCATGACTCCGGAGCTGATCGCGGATCTCGCCCGCATCCTCAAGGTCGGGGGTCGCCTGCGCTTTGCAACGGACTGGGCCGACTATGCGGACTGGACCCTGGAACGGATGCTGGCCCAGCCCCTGTTTGACTGGCCAGCCGAGCGGGCAGCCGACTGGTGCGAGCCACCCGCCGACCACCTCACCACGCGCTATGAGGAAAAGAAGCTGGGGGACTGCGCCCCCGTCTTCCTCGATTTCATTCGGATCTAGCCGTATTTGGCCTCGTGCCGGGCCATGCCCTGGCGGATGAGGTCACCGGTCTCCTCGGCATCGGCCCAGCGGACGATCTCAACCGACTTGCCCTTTTCCAGATCCTTGTAGTGCTTGAAGAAGTGGGCGATCTGCTCGGTCAGGATGGTGGGCAGGCCCCGCCAGCTGTCGATCCCGGCCCAGAAGGGGTGGAGCTTGTCCACGGGCACGGCCAGGATCTTCTCGTCACCCCCGGCCTCGTCCACCATCATCAGGGCCCCGATCGGGCGGCAGCGGATGACGGCACCGGGCACCACAGCCGTCGGACCGACCACCAGGACGTCTACGGGATCGCCGTCATCGGACAGGGTGTGGGGGATGAATCCGTAATTGCCGGGATAGTACATGGCTGTGTGCAGGAAGCGGTCGACGAATATGGCCCCTGAGGCCTTGTCGAGCTCGTATTTCACCGGCTCACCCCCCTGGGGGATCTCGATGATGGCATTGACGTCATAGGGCGGATTGAACCCGGTGGGGATCTTGGAGAGGTCCATGGGGAGGGGGCCTTTCGTCTGAGGAAAGAGGAGAGCGGCTCTTTGAACCCAATATGTGACGGGTGAAAGGCCTCGCACGGCGAGACCCCGTGACAAGGCCTGCTTTTGCCCCTATATCCCCCTCAACATCGTTTGTAGCGCTGGATGGCGCATACGAGCGGCGGGCTCCGGCCCGGCCGCTTTTTTCTTTGCCGAAGGACGGCCAGACCCATGCGCGGGAAAACCGCAGAAGACGTGAAGCTGCTGGACCTGCTCGACCCTGTGGCGGAAGCCGTGGGCTATGAGATTGTCCGCCTGCGTCTGATGGGGGGTGAGGAGCGCCGCCGGCTTCAGATCATGGCCGAGACCCCTGATGGCGACATGAATGTCGAGGACTGCGCCCGGCTGTCGCGGGCCATCTCCGAGATCATGGACGCCGCCGATCCCATCGTCGGGGAATATCTGCTGGAGGTCTCGTCCCCTGGTATCGATCGGCCCCTGACCCGGCTGAAGGATTTCGACACCTATGAGGGCCTCGAGGCCCGGGTGGAGCTGGACCGTCTGGCCGAGGGCCGCAAGCGGTTCAAGGGCATCCTGGCCGGGACCGAGGACGATCACGTGGCCCTCGATATCGAGGGCGAAGAAGAAACGGCCCTGATCCCCTTTGCCTGGGTGGTCGAGGCCAAGCTGGTTCTCAATGACCAGCTGATGAAACTGGGTGCGGAGGCGCGGGCATCGCGGCTCATCACCGACGACCCACAACAAGAGACTTCCGAATAAAGGACCTGACCCATGAGCCTGACCGGCATTTCCGCCAACCGGCTTGAACTCCTGCAGATCGCCGAGGCCGTGGCCCGCGAGAAGTCGATCGACAAGGAGATCGTCATCGAGGCGATCGAGGAAGCGATCCAGAAGGGAGCTCGCTCGCGCTATGGCGCGGAGCACGACATCCGGGTCCATATCGATCCCAAGACCGGTGAGACCACCGTCAAGCGGGTGATCACGGTGGTGGCCGATGACGCCAGCTTCGGGGTCGAGACCAATGAGGACGGGCTGGAAATCCCGGCCGCGGAACCGGTGGGTATCCGTCGCCTGTCCGACGCCCTGCGCGATGACAAGACCGCAGAAGTCGGCAAGACCTATGAAGAGATCCTGCCGCCCTTCGAGTTCGGCCGGGTCCAGACCCAGATGGCCCGCCAGGTGGTCACCGGCAAGGTCCGCGAAGCCGAACGCGAGCGTCAGCACGAAGAGTTCAAGGACCGGGTCGGCGAAGTCATCAACGGCACAGTCAAGCGGGTCGAGTACGGCAATACCGTGGTCGACCTGGGACGCGGCGAAGGCATCATGCGCCGGGACCAGTCCATCCCGCGGGAAAACTTCAATATCGGCGACCGCATCCGCTGCTACATCTATGACGTCCGTCGCGAGACCAAGGGTCCGCAGATCCTGCTGTCGCGGGCCCATGGCGGCTTCATGGCCAAGCTCTTCGCCCAGGAAGTCCCGGAAGTTTATGACGGGGTGATCGAGATCCGCGCCGTGGCCCGTGATCCGGGCAGCCGCGCCAAGATGGCCGTCATTTCCAATGACAGCTCCATCGATCCCGTCGGTGCCTGCGTCGGCATGCGCGGTTCGCGTGTTCAGGCCGTCGTTGCCGAACTCCAGGGCGAAAAGATCGACATCATCCAGTGGAGCCAGGACGAGGCGACCTTCATCGTCAACGCCCTTGCCCCCGCCGAAGTCTCCAAGGTGGTGATGGATGAGGAAGACGAGCGCGTCGAGGTCGTGGTGCCTGATGAGCAGCTGTCCCTGGCCATCGGCCGTCGCGGCCAGAATGTGCGCCTCGCCTCCCAGCTCACCGGCTGGCAGATCGACATCATGACCGAAAGCCAGGAGAGCGAGCGCCGTCAGCGCGAGTTCTCCGAGCGTACCGCCCTGTTCCAGGAAGCCCTGGATGTGGACGAGGTCATCGCCCAGCTCCTGGTCACCGAGGGCTTCGCCACGGTTGAAGACGTGGCCTATGTCGAGAACGCTGAGGTTGCGGCGATCGAAGGCTTTGACGAGGACACGGCCGAGGAAATCCAGGCCCGCGCCCGCGACTTCCTGGAAAAGGAAGCCGCCGAATATGACAACAAGCGCAAGGCCCTGGGGGTCGAGGACGGCCTTCTGGAGATCGAGGGCGTCACCCTTCCCATGGCCGTGGCCCTGGGCGAAGGCGATGTGAAGACGGTTGAAGACCTGGCGGGCCTGATCCCCGACGATCTGCGCGGCTGGTTTGAATCCCGCGAGGGTGAACGGGTTCGCGAGCCCGGCATTCTGGAATCCTTCAGCCTGGACGCCTCTGACGCCGAAGCCCTCATCATGAAGGCCCGTGTGGTCATGGGCTGGATCGAGGCACCTCCGGAACCTGAAGTCGAAGAACCGGTTGAGGTCGAGCTGTCCGAGGAAGACCGCGTCTTCGGCACACGGCCCCAGGAGGACTGACCCTAAGTGACCGAGGCTGAGCTGTCCCATCAAGGTCCGGCTCTGGATGGGTCGGGACCCAGAACCCTGGCCCAGGCCTCGCGGGAACGACGCGACATCGTCACTGGCGAGGTCATGGCTGAAGACGCCCTGATCCGTTTTGTGATCAGCCCCGACGGGATGGCGGTGCCGGACCTGGCCCGCAAGCTCCCCGGCCGGGGTGTCTGGGTGGCAGCGGACCGGGTCTCAGTGGAGACCGCAGCCCGCAAGGGTCTGTTTTCCAGGGCCGCCAAGACCAGGGCCACGGCCCCGCCGGACCTGGCCGACCAGGTCGATGGTCTTCTGCGCCGCCGGGTGCTGGACGGCCTGGGTCTCGCCAAGCGCGCGGCCCAGTTGGTTTCGGGTTTCGAGAAGGTTTCCAGTGCCCTGAACGGGGGCAAGGTGGCCTGGCTGATCGAGGCCTCGGACGGGGCTTTTGACGGCCGGCGCAAGATTTTGAATGTGGCCCGCAAGTCACCAAAGCCGGCGAAGGTCTTCGGTCTGTTTTCAGCCGAGGAATTGGGTTTGGCCTTAGGGCGCGAGAATGTGATACACACCGCCTTCCTTGCGGGGCGAGGCGCGGATCGATGGACCTCAGACGTCCAGAGATTGTCAGGCTTCCGCCCGATCCTTCCCGAGGCTTGGCGCGAGGAGCCATGATCCAGGCGGGCGGAACCTTTTCTGTTCCGTGCGCCTGAACCTATTGAACTATCCGAGACCGGGGCCGTCCCGGTCGCTAAGTAAAGCGAGCGCATGAGCGACGAGAACGACAACGGCCGGGCCCCTGGCGGGCGTACCCCCCTCACCCTGAAGCCCCGTGGGCCGGGAGCGGTGAGCGCGGGGACGGTGAAGCAGAGCTTCAGCCATGGCCGCTCAAAGACCGTGGTCGTCGAGACCAAGCGTTCGCGCACCCACACCCCTGGCGGTGGAAACCTGGCTGCGCCCTCCTCTGCGGAAAAGCGCACCTTCACGCCGCCGCCGGCCCAGTCCGGTCAGCGGCCGGCACCCCAGAGTGCCGATGGCAACCTGTCCAATGACGAGCTGCGCGCCCGTCAGAGGGCCATTGAGCTGGCCCGAGAGAATCAGGCCCGTCAGGCTCTGGAACAGAAGCTGCGCGAGGATCGTGCCCGTGCTGACGCCGCTGCGGCAGAGGCGGCGGCCCGCCCGCCCCAGCCCGCGCCCGCCCCGGCTCCAGCCCCTGCGCCTGTTGCCGTCGCCCCGCCGCCGGCTCCGGTTGCGGCTCCGACGCCAACCCCTGTGGCCGAGGCACCCCGAGCGGCTCCTACCCCTGCGCCGGAAGCCCCCGCGCCCCGCGTCGAACCGGTCCGGTCCGAAGCCCCCCGGGCTGCACCCCAGGCGCCCCAGGGAAACCAGACCCGAACCTATGAGCCGTCCCGCGAGCGTCGCGATGACCGGCCCTCCACCACGACCTATCGTCCCGAGCGGGCTCCCGGCCGGTTCGAGAATGCCAATTTCGGCCAGCGCGCCCCGCGCACCGATGCCGGCGCTGGTGCGCCTGGCGGCTTCCGCGAACGTCCCCAGGGCGATCGCGGTCCGCGTCCGCAGGGCGACCGGCCGCAAGGCGATCGCCCTCAGGGTGACCGTCCCCAGGGCGACCGCGCCCCGCGTCCCGGTGGCGAACCCGTCCGCTATTCGGCCCTGTCGCCGCGTCCGGCTGGCCCCCGTCCCGGTGGTCCGCCCGGTGCCCGTCCGGCCCGGGGTGCTGCGCCCAATGCGCCGCCCGCCACCCCCGAGATCCAGCGCGCCGCTCGTCAGGCACCGCGTCCGGGTTCCGCCAATCTCGACCGTCGTCCCGATGATGATGATGATACGCGCCGCAAGGCCGCCAACGCCCCGGCCAACAAGGCCATCAGCCGGGTCAAGGGTGCAGCCCAGCGTCGTGAAGGTCGTCTGACCATCCAGGCTGTTGCCGGTGATGACGAGGGGGCCGTCGAACGCATGCGCTCCCTGGCCTCGGTTCGCCGGGCCCGTGAACGCGAACGCGAAAAGCGCAAGGGCGGTGCCCAGGAGCAGGCCCGTGTGGCCCGCGAAGTGGTCATTCCCGACGTCATCACCGTGGGCGAACTGGGCAACCGGATGGCCACCCGTGGTGTGGAGATCATCAAGTTCCTGATGCGTCAGGGCGTGATGCTCAAGATCAATGACGTCATCGACAATGACACCGCTGAACTGGTGGCCACCGAATTCGGCCACACGGTTCGCCGGGTCTCCGAGGCCGACGTCGAAGAAGGCTTCATCGCCGCCGAGGATGTCGACGACAACCAACTCCCCCGCGCCCCTGTGGTGGCGGTCATGGGTCACGTTGACCACGGCAAGACCAGTCTGCTGGACGCCCTGCGTTCGACGGACGTGGCCGCCGGTGAGCATGGCGGCATCACCCAGCACATCGGTGCCTATCAGGTTCGCCTGCCGGCCGGTGAGCGGGTCACCTTCCTCGACACCCCCGGTCACGCCGCCTTCTCGGCCATGCGTGCCCGCGGTGCCACGGCAACGGACATTGTCATCCTCGTGGTGGCCGCCGATGACGGGGTCATGCCCCAGACCATCGAGGCCATCCGCCACGCCAAGGCCGCCAATGCCCCGATCATCGTGGCCATCAACAAGATCGACAAACCCGACGCCGAACCGACCCGGGTGATCAATGAGCTGCTGCAGCACGAGATCGTTGTGGAAAGCCTCGGTGGTGACACCCAGGTGGTCCAGGTCTCCGCCCTGCAGAAGCTGGGTCTCGACGATCTGATCGAAGCCATCCTGCTTCAGTCGGAAGTCCTCGACCTGAAGGCAAATCCCGACCGCAGCGCCGATGGTATCGTCATCGAGGCCAAGCTGGATCGCGGGCGTGGGGCTGTCTCCACCGTCCTGGTCAAGCGCGGCACCCTGAAGCGCGGCGACATTGTTGTGGCCGGCTCCAATTTCGGCCGCGTGCGCGCCCTGCTCAACGAGCGGGACGAGCAGCTGACCGAGGCGGGTCCCTCCACCCCGGTGGAAATCCTCGGCCTCGACGGTACGCCGGATCCCGGTGAGCCCTTCGCCGTTGTGGAAAACGAAGCCCGGGCCCGCGAACTCACCGAATACCGGACCCGCGTTAAGCGCGAAAAGGCCGGTGCCCCCGTGGCCGCTGGTGCGACCCTGGCCGACATGATGGCCAAGCTCCAGGACAAGAAGGTCTCGGAACTGCCGGTCATCATCAAGGCCGACGTTCAGGGCTCTGCCGAAGCCATTGTGGGCTCCCTCGACAAGCTGGGAACCGACGAGGTCCGCGCGCGGATCATTCTGTCGGGTGCCGGTGCCATCAGCGAGAGCGATGTCATGCTGGCCAAGGGCGCAGGCTCGCCCATCCTCGGCTTCAATGTCCGTGCTTCGAAACAGGCCCGTGACCTGGCGGAACGTGAAGGCGTCGAGATCCGCTATTACGCGATCATCTATGACCTGATCGATGACATCAAAGGCGTGCTCTCCGGCATGCTGGCCCCGATCCAGCGGGAAACCTTCCTGGGCAATGCCGAGGTCCTCCAGGCCTTCGACATCACCAAGGTTGGTCGCGTGGCCGGCTGTAAGGTCACTGAGGGCGTTGTCCGCAAGGGTGCTCGCGTCCGGATCATCCGTCAGGACGTGGTTATCCTCGAACTGGGCGTCCTGCAGACGCTCAAGCGCTTCAAGGACGAGGTCAATGACGTCCAGTCCGGCCAGGAATGCGGCATGGCCTTTGCCGGCTTCCAGGATATCAAGGCTGGCGACGTCATCGAATGCTTCACCCTTGAAGAGGTCAAGCGTTCGCTCTGATTGGATGCCCCCTCCCCTCGGGGAGGGGGCAGTCCCTGCATGGGGAGGCTAAAACGTGCGTGCCCTTGTTCTGATCACTGCCCTGGCCCTGGCTCTGTCGGGCTGCGCCACCGCCCAGCGGTTTGACGCGGCCAATGACGTCCATGCCCTTCTGGTCTCCATCCGCGACAATGACCGCGAGGCCTTCGAGGCCCATGTGGATCGCGCGGCCCTGGAACGCCAGATCGAGGCGCGGATCTCCCAGGAAGTCACCAAGCGCTCCGGCAAGGATGACTGGGCCGCCGCCGTGGCCCTTCTGGCACCCACCATTGCCAGCCTGGCTGGCGATGCCCTGATCCAGCCCAAGGTCTTTCTGAAGGTGGCCGAGTACTACGGCTACAAATCCTCCAGCCCCGTTCCGGCCTCTGCCGCCATTGCCGGGTCCTTGAGGACCCTGGAAACCGGACAGGTCTGTGCCGCGGAAAAGAAGGACGGACCCTGTATCCTGATCTTCACCCGCTATGAGGGGACCTGGCGGCTGTCCAGCTTTGCCGGCGATCTGTCCATGCTGCGCACCCGGGGCGGTTAGGCTCTATCTAGACCTTCCGGGCACGCGACGCCCTCAGACGAGACCCAGTGCCATGGCACATCTCGCCTCACGCGGAAGACCGCCAAGCACCTCGGTCTCCAGGATTTCGGCAAGCCGGGCACTGAGCTCGTGGATGGCCAGGGTCCTGAACCCCAGGGAATGATAGAAGGGCTCGTTCCACCCGACCTGCCGAAAGGTTGTCAGGGTCACGGCCTTGAGGCCATCAAGCCGGGCCTGGGCCATGGCAGCCTGCATCAGGGCTCGCCCCAGGCCCTGCCCCTGGGCCTGCTGTCGAACGGAGACTTCCCAGACGTGGAAGGTCTGACCGATGGTTTCCCCGTTCAGGAAGCCGACAATCTCCCCGGACGGGGTCTCGGCAATCCAGGCGCTACCAATTTCGATGAGCTCCCGGTGCCGCTCGATCGACTGCACCTCGTCAGACGCAATCCAGGCCAGGGCTGGAATCTGGAGGAAGCTCTGGCCGGCCGAACGCTCGATCTCCGGCAGATGGCCTGCGTCTTCCAGTCGGGCAGGTCGGATGCAGAACATGCCCGCAGACTATCCCAATCGCGGTCGGACAGGCTACGATTCCAAAGAGGCTCCAGACCTGGAGTGCGATCGGGGGAAATGCCGTGGGTTACGAAGCTGCACTGTCGGAATATCAGAAATTTGCCTTCACCCATGGCGGACGGACCCGTCAGGTCTATCGCCGCGGCTCGGGTCCGGCAGTGATCATCATGCACGAGATGCCCGGCCTGCATCCCCTGGTGATCCAGTTCGCCGACCGGGTGGCGGCGGCGGGCATGACCGTCTTCTGCCCCAACCTGTTTGGCGAGGCCGGACGGCCGGTCTCCACGGGCTATGCCCTGCGTGAAATGGTTATGGGCATCTGTGTGCGCCGCGAATTCAATGTCTGGGCCACGGACCAGTCCAGCCCCATCGTCGACTGGCTGAAAGCCCTGTCCCGCCAGGCCCATGAAGAGTGTGGCGGCAAGGGGGTCGGGGCCGTGGGCATGTGTTTCACCGGCGGTTTTGCCCTGGCCATGATGACCGAACCCTCCGTCGTGGCCCCGGTCCTGTCCCAGCCCTCCCTGCCCCTTGGGGCCAAGGGCGCGGCGGGCCTGGGGGTGACCAGGGCCGAGATCGCCTGTGCCCGCCAGAGGTTCAAGGACGAGGACCTGTCCATGATCGGTCTGCGCTTCA
Source organism: uncultured Alphaproteobacteria bacterium (assembly GCA_903930545.1). GTDB lineage: Bacteria > Pseudomonadota > Alphaproteobacteria > Caulobacterales > Caulobacteraceae > Phenylobacterium. Next base: position 6,134 of record CAIYZB010000345.1, on the reverse strand, counting down.
AGTCCGACAAGCTGGTCCCGGACGCCCGGTTTGAAACCTATAGAAGCGAATTCGGCGACCGTTTCGAGGCCATCGAGCTGGAAGACGAAGACGCCGCCCCGGCCAGGATGGCCCCCCATTCGGTCCTGACCCTGCACCTGAAGGAGGATGGCCCGACCAAGGCCGCAGAACAGAGGGTCATTGCCTTCTTCCGGGAGCGGACGGGGGCGGCCTAGACACGAAGGTCTGCGACGCATAGAAGCCCCGCTTTCCTGAGTGACGCGTCCGACCCGCGCTCCAGGTCAGCAGGGGCTTTGAGATGAAACGTCATTCCACCACCGGGCGGGGCGCAAGTTCCGGTCCGACCCAACGCCAGCTTCGCGCCGGCGAACTGACCCGCCACGCTCTGGTGGAGGTGATGCGGGAGTTCGAGATCACCGATCCCGATCTCGAAGGGGTGTCGGTCACCATTACCGAGGTCCGGATGAGTCCTGACCTGCGCCATGCGGTCTGCTTTGTCGAACCCCTGGGGGGCGAGCAGCCCGAGGTCATCGTGGCGGCCCTGAACCGTCACGCCAAGTTCCTCCGTGGCCGCCTGGGGCGCAATATCGACATGAAGTTCACCCCGGCCCTGAAGTTCCTCCATGACGAGAGCTTCAATGAAGCCTCGCGAATGAACCGCCTGTTTGACGACCCCCGGGTGCAGCAGGACCTGATCCCCGACGGTCCTTCCGATTCCTGGAAAGACGAGGACTGATGGCCCGCCGCAAGAAGGGCGAGCCCGTCTCCGGCTGGATCTGCCTGGACAAGCCCTATGATCTCGGCTCCACCCAGGCGGTGGGCCGGGTCCGGCGACTGTTCAATGCCCAGAAGGCTGGCCATGCCGGGACCCTCGATCCCCTGGCCACCGGCATCCTGCCCATCGCGCTCGGGGAGGCCACCAAGACCGTTCCCTTCATGATGGATGCGGACAAGACCTATCGCTTCACCCTCGAATGGGGCCGCACCACCGACAGTCTGGATCGGGAGGGAGTGACCATCGCCACGTCCGACGTCCGGCCGGATGTCGCTGCTGTCGAGGCCGCCCTGCCGGCTTTTGTTGGGACCATTGACCAGATCCCGCCGGCCTTCTCCGCCATCAAGGTGGATGGCGAACGTTCCTATGATCTGGCCCGGGCCGGTCAGGCTGTGGAGCTGAAATCCCGCCAGGTCACCATCCATTCCGCCCGCGTGGTCGGCACCCCGGATCTGGATCATGTCGAGATCGAGATGGACTGCGGCAAGGGCACCTATGTCCGGGCTGTGTGCCGGGATCTGGCCGAGGCCCTGGGGGCCTGCGCCCATGTCAGCCAGCTGCGCCGGACCCGGGTCGGGCCCTTCCGGGAGGCCGGGGCGATAGGGCTGGAAATGCTTGAGGATTTCGGGCATAAGGCCCGCCATCTGGAGGTTTTGCTTCCGGTCGAGACCGCGCTGGACGACATCCCGGCGCTGGCCCTGACCACTGAAGACGCCTTCCGGTTAAAGCAGGGACGGTCCATCCTTCTCCTTCCCCGACAGGTTGAAACCCTGACAGCCCGGCTCACGCCTGGCTCGCGAACCGTTTCAGCCATGTCGGAGGGTGTGATGGTGGCGCTCTGCGAGATGCGCGCGGGACGGCTCGAACCCTCGCGGGTCTTTCATCTGGACAAGAGCGGAGACTGACCGATGTCGATTACACCCGACCGCAAGGCCGAACTCATCAAGACCCACGCCCGTTCCGAAAATGACACGGGAAGCGCCGAAGTGCAGGTCGCGATCCTCTCCGAGCGCATCGCCAACCTGACTGAACACTTCAAGACCCACAAGAAGGACAACCACTCCCGCCGCGGCCTGCGTCTGATGGTCTCGCAGCGCCGGTCCCTTCTGGATCACCTGAAAAAGGTTGAACGGCCCCGCTACCAGGCCCTGATCGAAACCCTCGGTCTGCGTCGCTAGGCTTCTAGGGCCCCCGGGAAACCGGGGGCTTTGCATAACCGGCCCCGGCCGGACTGCCCTTTCCCCGCGCGACAGGCCGCGGGTACCGAAATGGCCCCGGGCCGCCCAATGGGTGGCCCGTCTACACGTCGAGGGTTCAGCAGAAATCCTCATCCCTGCCTGTCACGTCTGGAGAGGATTTCGGAAGTCCGACGCCCTGTCCGCCCCCGACGGGAATACGCCCGCGGGATGTGAAAGAAGAAAACATGTTCGATATCAAGCGCAAGACCATCGAGTGGGGCGGCAAGACCCTCACCCTCGAAACCGGCCGTATGGCCCGCCAGGCCGACGGCTCGGTCCTGGCCACCTATGGTGAGACCCAGGTTCTGGCCACTGCCGTCTTTGCCAAGAGCGCAAAGCCCGGCCAGGATTTCTTCCCCCTGACCGTCAATTATCAGGAAAAGTTCTACGCCGCCGGCAAGATCCCCGGCTCCTTCCCCCGCCGTGAGGGCGCGCCCTCGCAGAAGGAAACCCTCACCTCGCGTCTGATCGACCGTCCGATCCGTCCGCTGTTCGTCAAGGGCTTCAAGAACGAAGTCCAGGTGGTCACCACCGTTCTCGCCCACGACCTGGAAAATGATCCGGACATCGTGGCCATGGTTGCCGCCTCTGCGGCCCTGGTGATTTCCGGTGCCCCCTTCATGGGCCCCATCGGCGCGGCCCGCGTCGGCCTGATCAATGGCGAATATGTCCTGAACCCGACCCTCGACGAGCTCAAGGAATCGGCCATGGACCTGGTGGTCGCTTCCACCAGCGACGCCGTCATGATGGTGGAATCCGAGATCCAGGAACTGACCGAAGATCAGGTCCTCAAGGGCGTCATGTTCGCCCATGCCGGCATCCAGCCGGTGATCGATGCCATCATCGAGCTGGCCGAGCATTCGGCCAAGGAACCCTTTGCCTTTACCCCGGACGACACCGACGCCATCAAGGCCGAAGTGAAGAAGCTGATCGGCAAGGATCTGGCCACTGCCTACAAGATCGTGGCCAAGGGTCAGCGTCAGGACGCCGTTGGCGCTGCCAAGTCCAAGGCTCTCGAAAAGTTCCTCAAGTCCGAAGCCAACCCCGACGGCTATGCCGCCGACAAGCTGGGCGGCGTCTTCAAGGAACTGGAAGCCGACGTCGTGCGTCGCAACATCCTGGACACCGGCATCCGCATCGATGGCCGCACCGTCGACAAGGTTCGTCCCATCGTCTCGGAAGTGGGCGTCCTGTCCCGCGCCCACGGTTCGGCCCTGTTCACCCGTGGTGAAACCCAGGCCCTGGTGATTGCCACCCTGGGCACCGGCGACGACGAGCAGATGATCGACGCCCTGGAAGGCAAGTACTACGAGAAGTTCATGCTTCACTACAACTTCCCCCCCTTCTCCGTGGGGGAAACCGGCCGCATGGGCGCTCCTGGTCGTCGGGAAGTGGGTCACGGCAAGCTCGCCTGGCGCGCCATCCGTCCCATGCTGCCCGCCACCGAGGACTTCCCCTATACCATCCGTCTCGTCTCCGAGATCCTGGAGTCCAATGGCTCGTCCTCCATGGCCTCGGTCTGCGGTTCGTCCCTGGCCCTGATGGATGCCGGCGTGCCCCTGAAGAAGCCGGTCTCCGGCATCGCCATGGGCCTGATCCTGGAATCCGACGGCTTTGCGGTTCTGTCCGACATCCTGGGTGATGAAGATCACCTGGGCGACATGGACTTCAAGGTGGCCGGCACCGAAGACGGCATCACCTCCCTGCAGATGGACATCAAGATCGCCGGTATCACCGAAGAGATCATGAAGCAGGCCCTCGCCCAGGCGAAGGACGGCCGTCAGCACATCCTGGGTGAAATGGCCAAGGCCATGGAAGCCCCCCGTGCCGAGCTCGGTGAATTCGCCCCCAAGATCGAGACCATGAAGGTCCCGGTGGACAAGATCCGTGAAGTCATCGGGTCGGGCGGCAAGGTCATCCGCGAAATCGTGGAAAAGACCGGCGCCAAGGTGGACATCGCCGACGACGGCACCATCAAGATCGCCGCCTCCGAGCAGTCCAAGATCGACGCCGCCCGCGACTGGATCAAGTCCATCGTCTCCGAACCGGAGATCGGCCAGATCTATACCGGCAAGGTCGTGAAGATCGTCGACTTCGGCGCCTTCGTGAACTTCTTCGGTGCCAAGGACGGCCTGGTCCATGTCTCGCAGATCTCCAGCGAGCGCGTGGCCAAGGTCTCCGACGTCCTGGTTGAAGGCCAGGCCGTGAAGGTCAAGCTCCTGGGCTTTGACGATCGCGGCAAGACCCGCCTGTCGATGAAGATCGTCGATCAGGAAACCGGCGAAGACCTGTCTTCCAAGTCCGAGGAAAAGGAAGAGGCCTAAAACCTCTTTCAACCCCGGTTGAGTTTGAAGGGCGGTCGCATTCCTGCGGCCGCCCTTTTTCTTGCCCTGGGCCCGGGACCTGACCTAGATTGGACCCAGGGTCTGCAGTTCACCCAGGCGTCACCGCCCCGATGAGGGGAGCTAAACCTGCCGAAGTCCTTTGCATCTGACGCTTGTCCACGCGCCGGGTCGAAAGTCGGTGACCTCGACACATTCCATCTGGCGCGGGTGAGGATGAGTGATGACCAAGACGACCATTCCATATGCGACGGACGATGTGTCCGCCCTGGCCCGGCATCTGAGCAAGGCGCTTGCGGCCCGCGATGAGCTTCCCGGCCATGTCGAGATGCTCAACATCCTGGCCCAGGCCACCGGGGCCCGCAATTTCCAGCATTTCAGAGCTCAGGCTGTGGCAGCCACACGCCTGGCCGAGGCCCCGGTCCCGGAGCCTGGTATTGACCATGTCCTGGTGGATCGCGTGCTAGGTCATTTTGATGACCAGGGTCGTCTGATCCGCTGGCCGACGCGGCCCGGTCATCAGGACCTTGCCCTGTGGCCCATCTGGGGGGCGATCCCGCCGGGTCAAAACTTTACAGAGATCGAGATCAGCCGCCTGATCCAGGCCCTCCATCTTTTCGGAGACCCGGCCATTCTGAGGCGATCCATGGTGGCGGCCGGACTGCTGAGCCGAACCCTCGATTGTCGTGACTACCGACGTATAGAGCAGCAACCCAAGCCCAATGGCCTGGCCCTGATCCGGGCCCTGTCCTCAAGGGCCAGGGCCGGCTGATCAGCCCCGAAGCTTGCGCAACAGGGTGTCGATGTCGCGGGTCAGGACAGCATCCTCGGCCTTGAGGGCTTCGATCCGTCGCACGGCATGAAGGACCGTGGTGTGATCGCGCCCGCCGAAGCGACGGCCGATATCCGGCAGGGAGCGGGTGGTGATCTGCTTGGCCAGCCACATGGCCACCTGGCGGGGACGGGCCACGACCCGGGCCCGACGCTCCGAGATCAGATCCGCCTGCTTCAGCTGGAAATGTTCCGCCACGGCCTTCTGGATCTGATCGACGGTCACCCGGCGTTCATTGCAGGCCAGGTGGGGCCGCAGGATGGCCTGGGCCTCGTCCAGGGTCAGTCGAGCGATCTCGCCACCCACACGGGCCACCAGGGTATTGAGGGCCCCCTCCAGCTCTCGCACGCTGTCGGTGAAGCGATCGGCGAGGAATTGCAGCACCTCTCCACGGGCGGAGGGCACAAACCGGCCCTGCAGGGCCAGGGTGGCCAGCTTGCGTTCCAGAATGCCCAGACGCAGGGCGCGGTCAGCAGGCTCGATCCCGCAGACCAGACCGGCCTGGAGGTGGGAGCGCAGACGCGGATCCATTTCCGACATCTCGGCGGGAGAGCGATCGGCGGTCATCACGACGCGACGTCCCTCTTCCACCAGGGCGGTCAGGGTATGGAACAGTTCCTCCTGGGTGGAGGGCTTGCCGGCGACAAACTGGACGTCGTCAATCAGCAGCAGATCGGCATTGCGAAGCTCGTCCTTGAAGGCCGCAGTCTGGCGATCCTGGACGGCCTTGACGAAGGTGGAGGTGAAGCGTTCGGCAGTGAGATAGACAATCCGCTTGTCCGGACCGGTGCGCATGGCCTCCCAGGCCAGGGCATTGAGCAGGTGGGTTTTGCCAAAGCCATAGGGGCCGTGGAAGATCACCGGATTGAAATGGCCATCGGACCAGGCCGCCACACGGCGGGCCACGGCAAAGGCGAATTCATTGGCCGGACCCGGCACAAAGGTCT
>CAIYZB010000344.1 GCA_903930545.1 uncultured Alphaproteobacteria bacterium | reverse complement strand
GGCGCACGCGCCGGCAACGCGCAACATGACCCCGCAGGAATTCCTGGGCAACCTGGTGCTGCTGATCGTGGGGGGCAATGACACGACCCGCAATTCGATCAGCGGCGGGATGCTGTTCATGCACCAGAACCCGGATCAATACCAGAAGCTGCGCGACAACCCGAAGCTGATTCCCAGCGCGGTGTCCGAGATCATCCGCTACCAGACGCCGCTGGCGCACATGCGCCGCACCGCCATCGCCGACATCGAACTTGGCGGCAAGCAGATCCGCAAGGGCGACAAGGTCATCATGTGGTACATCTCGGGCAACCGGGACGAGACGGTCATCGAGAACCCGGACGCGTTCATCATCGACCGGGCGCGCGCGCGCCAGCACCTGTCGTTCGGCTTCGGAATCCACCGCTGCGTGGGCAACCGCCTGGCCGAGCTCCAGTTGAAGATCCTGTGGGAAGAAATCCTCGTCCGCTTCCCCACCATCAAGGTGATGGCCGAACCCCGTCGCGTCGTCTCCGACTTCGTGAAGGGCTATGAAGAGCTCCGCGTGGTGATCCCGAGCCGCCTCTAGGCTCAGACCCCCTCCGTCACGCTACGCGTGCCACCTCCCCCAGAGGGGGAGGAATTGGGTTTCTGTAATTGCTCCCCCTCTGGGGGAGCTGTCAGCAAAGCTTACTGAGGGGGACCTTAAGCGTAGGCACCCCGCTCCAGGGCCTCGAGAAGTTCCAGAACCGCCGGATCCCCGAAGGGCAGTTGCTGGGTCATGAGAACCCCGCCGATCCCGGCGCTCTGGTCGGCCCAGTAATAGGTGTTGAAGATCCCGGCCCAGGTCAGGGTGCCAGCCCGACGGCCATTGCGGCCATCGTCAGGCGTGACCATTGTGGCCAGACCCCATCCCGTATGCTGTTCGGGAAAGAGGTCGAAATCCAGGCTGGTCCCGGCTGAGGCTGGCTTGAAGAACCCCGCCCTCAAATCCCCGGTCTGGATCTCGTTCAGGCCCTTGACGGTCTCAGGAGAGATCACCCCGGCCCCATCTCCCATAAGCATCCGCACGAAGCAGGTATATTCCGGGGCTGTGCCCAGAAGACCGCCGCCCCCGGACCAGACCTCCGGACGATTGCCACGGGTCACCGGCAGGGGGATCAGGGCACCATCCGGACCCTTGACGTGCAGGGAGGCCCGACGGGCCTGCTGGTCGTCACTGGGCAGGAAGGTGGTGTCAACCATGCCAAGGGGGGCGAAGATATGTTCAGCCGTATAGGCGTGAAGGTCCTGACCGCTGGCTGCCTCCACCGCCAGACCCACCCAGTCGGTGCTGATGCCATAGCCCCAGGCCTCGCCGGGATCGAACATCAGGGGCTGGACATGGGCGGCCCGGGCACCGCTGAGGGCATCAGCCTGACCGGTCGCCTTCAGCCACTGGGCCACGCGCTCATCGAGGAAGCTGTAGCCAAAGCCGGAAGTATGGGTCAGCAGGTGGCGAAGGGTGACGGGCCGGACGGGATCACGCAGGACCGGGGTGCCGTCCTCGGCAAAGCCCTCAAGAACCTGTAGCTCGCGGAATTCAGGCAGGACATCCCATAGGGGCTCATCCAGGGTCAGACGCCCCTGCTCGACCTCCCGCAGGGCGGCGACAGAGGCAATGGCTTTGGTCATGGAGGCGATCTGGAACTGTGTGTCCAGGTCCATGGGGATGTCACCACCGGCCGCACGGTGTCCCACGGCGTGGTCATAGGTCAGGCCGTCGCGGTCGGTGACCACAGCCACGACCCCGGCGATCTTGCCATCGGCCACGGCGGCAGCGGCGCGGGTTTCGAAATCTGAAAAGCCCATGGCTCCCCCTCAGTCAGCTTCGCTGACAGCTCCCCCAGAGG
>CAIYZB010000343.1 GCA_903930545.1 uncultured Alphaproteobacteria bacterium | reverse complement strand
GATCGATCTGGTCCTGGCTGGCGATAACGCCGTCGCCATTGGTCTGGCTGCGGCCGGACTTCCTGCTGATCAAAGACGCAAGGCGATCATGCTGGGGCTGGTCGCTGCCCTCGTCACCCGCATCGTCTTCGCCCTTATCACCGTGCAGCTTCTGGCCCAGGTCGGCCTGTTGCTGGCCGGCGGAATCCTGCTGGTCTGGGTCTGCTGGAAGATGTGGCAGGAACTTCGCGCCCAGGGTCGCGAGGAGACCGCCGAGGCCGAACAGGCTCTGGAAGATGCCTCCGGTATCGCGATGGACGCTCATCCAGCGTCTGAGGCCAAGCCCAAGACCATGTGGCAGGCTCTGGTCCAGATCCTGGTCGCCGACATCACCATGTCCCTGGACAATGTCCTGGCCGTCGCCGGGGCGACCCGTGAACATCCGGAAATGCTGGCCCTTGGGCTATTGCTGTCCATCGCCCTTGTCGGCGTCGCAGCGACCTGGATCGCGAGCATCCTGCATCGCTTCCGCTGGCTGGGCTATGTCGGCCTGATCATCGTGGCCGGTGTCGCCGGGCGGATGATGTGGGAAGGCCATCGTCAGGTCTTGATCGACGTGCACCAGGTGTCGGCCTACAATCAGGTCATGCCCGGCTTCCTGGATATCGGACCTGCCGAAGTGATCGAGCATACCAGCCACCGCAAGGGTCACTAGGCCCCTCGCCCAAAGGGAGACCCGGTTCATGGCCAGCTACCGAGCCCGCCTTGAGCGCGATCTCGACCGCTGGGTCAATGAGGGTCTGATCACGACCCAGGCCCGCGCCGCGATCCTGACCGACCTGCCGCCCGAACGCCGGATCGAGATGGGCACCGCCCTGGCAACCCTGGGCGGCCTGCTGGCAGGGATCGCGATCATTGCCTTTGTCGCGGCTAACTGGGGGGTCATACCCCGCATCGCCCGCTTCGGCCTGATCCTGACCACCTTCCTGGCCCTGGCCGGCACCTCTGCCTGGGCAGCCAAGGTGGAACGTCCCCTGCTCAGCAAGGGACTGTTGATGGTTGCCGCCCTGGTCTTTGCCGGGGCCATCGGTCTGACGGGCCAGATCTTTGACCTGGCGGGCGATCCCCAGATGGCCCTGCGCGGGGCCGGTCTGGCCGCCCTGATCCTGGGCCTGGCCGGTAATTCCACCCCGGCCCTCCTGACCGGTCTGGTCTTTGTGGGCCTCGGCGACTTCGCCGGGGCGGGACCAGCTCAGGGCTATCTGCCGGTCCGGGGCCTGGCCATTGCCGCGCCTCTGGGCCTGATCCTGGCCGCCCTGCTCTCCTCCCGCGCCCTGGCCCATGCGGCCTCGATCGGACTGATCATCGGCTTCATGGCCCTGAAGTCAGACCCCTCGGGCCTGGCCGTCCTGGCCTCATGCGCTCTGTTTGCAGTGGGCGCAGCCGTGGCACGGTGGCGGCGCGAGGGCGACAGTCCCACAGCAAGCACCGTCTACGGCTGGCTGGTCTGGGGGGCCCTGATCGCATTTGGCCTGTCGGGCTTTGACGATCATGGCTTCACCGGCCTGCCCCACAGGGCGGTGTGGCTGATGATTTCCGGCGGGGTCCTGACCCTGGGCCTCAATGATCGCCAGCCCCTGGTCACAGCGGCGGGCGTGGTCTCCCTCATGGCCGCCATGGCAGCCATCCTCTTTGACCTTGGGGTCGGGCTGATGACCGCAGCTGGGGTCTTCGGAGCCTGCGCCCTGGTTGCCCTGGTAGCTGGCCTGGTGATTTCACGTCGTCAGGCAGGAGCACGGCCATGAACCGCGGTCTTGTCTGGCGGATCCTTGCAACCGCCCTCCTCCTCACCATAGCCCTCATCGGCCTGATCCTGCGGGAGAACCGCCTGCGCGACACCGGACGCGAGGCGATCCTCTCCATAGATGCCGTGGACCCTCGCGACCTCCTCACCGGCCATTATGTCGCCTTGCGGATTTCCGAGGCCCGGCCGGATCTGGCCGTCTGTCCGAAGGGTCTGCCGACCGCGGCCACGCCCGGTCTCATGCGACTGGCCCCTGGGCCAGATGGACGCCATCACCTTGTCACCGGCCCGAAGGTCAGGGGTGAGCTGAAGGTGACAGGTTTTGCCGACTGTCAGGACACCGCCCTGTCAGAGCGGGTTCCGGCTGTGCCGGGCAGTCCCGCCCTCGCCGCACCGCCGATCGTCACCCTCGACATCGGCGTCGACCGTTATCACGCCGACCAGGACGAGGCCGAAGCCATTGACAAGGTCCTGCGCAATCGCAATCTGGGCAGTGCAGCGATCGTCATCTCGGTCGGTCCTGACCACCGGGCCCGGCTGAAGGGCCTGATCCTGAACGGCAAGCGCACAGACATCACCTGGAACTAGGACCTATGGCCGGCTTTGATTTTGTGACCGTGGATGTCTTCACGGACCGTCCGTTCGGGGGCAATCCCCTGGCGGTTTTCCTCGACGGGCGCGGCCTTTCGGACGCCGAGATGCTGTCCCTGTCCGGGGAGATGAACCTCAGCGAGACCACATTCGTCCTGCCACCGGAGAACCCGGCCAATACGGCCAGGGTCCGGATCTTTGACCGGACCCACGAAATGGCCTTTGCAGGTCATCCCATGGTGGGCACCGGATGGGTCCTGGCCGGGTTGGGCCGGGGCGACGGCAGGTCCCTGCGCTTCGAGGTGCCCGCCGGTATTGTCGAGGTCGAGGTTGACCTGGAGGCCAATGAGGCCTGCATCAAGGCCCCTCGCCCCCTGTCCGTCGGCGACAGCCTTGATGCAGGCCTGATCGCGGCCTGTCTGGGCCTTGGGGCGGAAGACATCCTGCTGGACCGCCATGGCCCGGTTGTCGCGTCCCTCGGAACCGCCTTTGTCCTGGTGGAGATGGCCCCATCGGCCGTGGCGCGCCTGCAGCCCGACCTGGCCGCCTTCCGGCAGGTGGCAGCGCGTTATCCCGAACAGGAAAACCGGATCAACATCTACGCCTATGCAAGGACCCCGGACGGGCTGCATTGCCGGATGTTCGCACCTCTGTCGGATACCTTCGAAGACCCTGCCACCGGCAGCGCAGCCACGACCCTTGCTGCCTTCACCCTGTCCTTGAGCAGCGAGGCCGATGGGGCCTGGAACATCACCCAGGGTGTGGAGATGGGCAGGCCCTCACAATTGAAGACGACGGCCTGGAAAGCCGAGGACGGCTATCGCGCCAGCGTGGCTGGCGGCGTCGTGCCCATGTTCTCGGGGCGCTTTGAAAGGCCCTGAGCCAACCCCCTAGGGCGAGCCTATCCAGCGTCTCGGCCAGATGCGCCCAAGAGGCACCACAACACCAGGCCGCAATCCCAGCCCCGCCACGGCCTTTGCCGTCAGCTGCCGGACGGCCTTGACCGGCTCCTCGCCCCTGTAGGGACTGGTGGCAACGGGCCCCACCAGCATGGCCTGGTCGACCGCCGCCCATTCAGCCCGGGCCCGGTCCTCCTGGCCTACGGCAAAGAAATGCCTCACCGGGCCGATCTCGTCCGGCAGTTCCACCAGGATCCCTATCATCCAGCCGGTGGGACCGGGGGGCGGCCTCACGCCGCCTCAGGTCCGCCAAAACGCTCGATCCATTCTGCCACCTGGGTGTCCTCGACCTTGCGGAACAGGACCTCAGGGGCCTGGACCCTGGTCCCGACCGGCAGGCTGTTCAGGACCACCGCCCCGTCCGACACCGGCCACTGACCGGGATAGGCCTGGCCCACACCCTGGGCGATCTTTTCCGCCGCATAGGGGATGAAGGGCTCGGAGACCCGGGCAAACAGAGCCACCAGATTCAGCCCGGTGCGCACGGCCACGGCCGCCCGAACCGGGTCGGTCTTGATTGCCGTCCAGGGGGCGGCCTCGGTCAGGTACTGGTTGCCCAGAACCCAGAGCTGCCGCAGGGCCTGACAGGCCTTGCGCATCTCGATGGCCTCCAGACAGTCCGTCAGTTCCGCCAACTTGGCGCTGACATCGGCATAGAGCTTCAATTCCAGCTCACCGGGCTCGCCGCCCTCGGGGACCACGCCTTCAAAGCGGGTCTCGGTAAATTTCAGGATGCGATTGACGAAATTGCCAAGGACATCGGCCAGGTCCGCATTCACCTGGGCCTGGAACTGTTCCCAGACAAAGCTGGAATCGGAGGTCTCAGGGGTATTGGCCGTGATCCACCAGCGCCAGTAGTCGGCGGGCAGCAGTTCCAGGGCGTGGTCCATGAAGACCCCGCGCTTCTGGGAGGTCGAGAACCGGCCGCCATAATAGTCCAGCCAGTTGAAACCCTTGAGCCGATCCACCAGTTTCCAGGGGGCATTGGACGTCGCCTGCCAGGTGCCATCCGGGGCCAGCCGCTCATTGGAGCCGATCAGGGTGCAGGGGAAGCCCACCGTGTGGAAAGGCACATTGTCCTTGCCCATGAATTCCACATAGGTGACGTCGTCGGCCAGGGGACCCCGCCACCAACGTTCCCACTCGGCGGTCTCGGCCTCGGCCTTTCCGGAGGCCTGGGCCCTGGCGTCGGCCCACTCACGGGTGCAGGCGATGTATTCGATGGGGGCATCGAACCAGACATAGAAGACCTTTCCGGCAAGGCCTTCGACATCAGGCCTGGCCCCGTCAGGATTGGGGGCCCAGTCAGCGGCATTGACCGGCACGCCCCATTCCAGGTCTCGGGTAATGCCCCGGTCCTGCAGGCCCTCGTCCAGCCATTTCAGGGCGATGGAGGTGACCAACAGGGGCCAGTCGCCCTTCTTGCCATCGATCCAGGCCCGAAGCCGGTCTGCGAACAGACTTTGGCGCAGGAACAGGTGCTTTGACGGACGGATCTCGATGTCGTCCGATCCTGAAATGGCCGAGCGAGGAGCAACGAGGTCAGCCGGGTCGAGGACCCGGGTGCAGTTTTCGCACTGGTCGCCGCGGGCGGCCGTATAGCCGCAATGCGGACAGGTGCCGATGACATAGCGGTCCGGCAGGAAGCGGCGGTCCGCATTGGAATAGACCTGCTGGGTCACCCTCTCCTCGATGAAGCCGGCCTCCCACAGTCCCTGGGCGAACTGCTGGGTGAGATCACGGTTCTGGGGTGACGAGGAGCGCCCGAAATGATCCCAGGACAGACCGAAGGCGCGGCCCAGACGGTTCTGGACCTCATGCTGTTCAGCACAGAAGGCTGCGGGCTCCTGGCCCAGCTCGGCTGCCGCCAGCTCGGTGGGGGTGCCGTGTTCGTCCGTGGAGCAGAGATAGAGGGTCTCACGGCCCTGGGCCCGCTGATAGCGTGCAAAGACATCAGCCGGCAGCATGGAGCCCGCCAGGGTCCCCAGATGCTTGATCCCGTTGATATAGGGCAGGGCCGAGGTGATGAGGATGCGGGTCATGAGGGCTCTCGAAATGGGGAGGTGGCGCGGCTTATAGGGCGCCCCGGCCGCAAGACGAAAGGTCCCTGCCCTTGCGGACCGAAGATTGCCGCCCTGCCCGCCTGATCAAGGGACTGGAATTTTCCCCAAAAGGGGTTCAGCCTCCTGCCCAGACGCGACGAATTGACAGCTTTTTCAATGAGAAGGTCGCGCAACATCAGGGAGAACGACGTGTTGAAACATATCAACTGGATTGGCGTCCTCGTATCCGTAGTCCTGCTGGAAGTGCTGGGCTTCCTCTATTACGGCCCTCTTTTCGGCGAGGCCTGGTCGGCTGCGCGGGGTGGTGTCGTGGCGGAGCCCGCAAATGCCGCAATGATCTATTCCCTCGGCGCCGCAAACACCCTCATCGTGGTGATCGGTCTGGACTGGCTTCTGCGCCGGCTTGGTGCGGCAACCCTGTCGGCAACCGTCACCGGCTCCCTCATGGCCTGGCTGTTCTTCAACTTCACCACCATGGCCATCGACTATCTCTATGTGGAGCTGAACGCCCAGCTGGTCCTGATCAATATGGGCTACCAGCTGCTGGCCTATCTGGTGGCTGGCCTCGTCTTTGGTCTGATCCGGCCGCGGGCATCCTAGAGCCAACGGGCCCCTGCCCTGCTCACGGGGGCCCGGATACCCCATGCAGGAGAAAAGGCGCGATCGACGCCGAAGGGACAGGCATGCAATAGCGCCTTGAAGCGTGCGTCGAATTCGCGCTTAACGGAATTGCGCCTCAGTCCTTGACCTGCGGCGGTCGAGCTTGGGAGTGCGGGCATGCGGGCTTTGTTCAAACTGACGGTTCTGGCGCTTGCCGCCCTGACGATCGCAGCCTGTAGTCCGGCCGGTCCCAAGGAACAGGTCCTGCACATCTATAATTGGTCGGACTATATCGACCCGGCGATCCTCACCGATTTCACCAAGGAAACCGGCATCAAGGTTGTCTATGACACCTTCGACTCCAACGAGATGCTGGAGACCAAGGTTCTGCAGGGCAATACCGGTTACGACCTGGTCGCCCCGTCCAACCACAACCTGCCCCGCTATATCCAGGCCGGTGCCATCCAGCCCCTGGACAAGGCAAGGCTGGTGGGTCTGGAAAACCTGGACCCCAAGGTGATGGGCTATATGGCGGCGGCCGATCCCGGCCAGAAATACGCCATCCCCTATATGTGGGGTACCATGGGCATCGGCTTCAATCCCGACGCCGTGGCCAAGCGCCTGCCCGGGGTGAAGGTTGATAGCTGGTCCGTGATCTTTGAACCGGCCAATCTGGCCAAGCTGAAGGACTGCGGAGTCTATTGGCTTGATGCTGCCGAGGACATGTATGCCGTTGCCCTGCACCATGTCGGCAAGGACCCCAATTCTACCGCCACAGCCGATATTCAGGCTGCCACAGACATGATGCTGGCTGGCCGGCCCGATGTACGGAAGTTCCACTCCTCTGAAAGCATCGAGGCCCTGGCCAATGGCGATATCTGCATGGCCATCGGCTATTCCGGCGACATGCTTCAGGCCCGCGACCGGGCCAAGGAAGCTGGCAACGGGGTGGTGGTCGACTATGCCATTCCCAAGGAAGGCAGCCAGGTCTGGTTCGACCTCTTCGTCATCCCCAAGGATGCCCCGAACCCTGAGGCGGCCTACAAGTTCCTGAACTACATGCTGCGCCCCGACGTCATCGCACGGGCCTCGAACTTCACCCAGTATGCCAATGCCAACAAGGCTTCGACGCACCTGGTGGATGCCAGCGTGCGCGACAATCCCAACGTCTATCCGACCCCGGACATGTTCAAGGGCCTCTTTGTAACGACCAGCAAGAACCAGGACCAGCTAAGGGAAATGACCCGGCAGTGGACCCGGGTTCAGACCGGTCAATGAACGACCCAGCCCGTCCGCGCCTGAACATTGGCGCGATCCGTGAGAGCTTCGCCCCCTGGGCAGATCCCAATGCCGCGCCCCTGGTGCGGTTCGAGGGCGTCTACAAGCAGTTCGGAGACGAGACCGCCGTCAAGGGCGTCAGTTTCGACATCTATGAAGGCGAGTTCTTCGCCCTGCTAGGTCCGTCCGGGTGCGGAAAGACGACCCTGATGCGCATGCTGGCGGGGTTTGAGGCACCGGACGCCGGGCGGGTCAGCCTCGGTGGCCAGGACCTGGCCGGTCAGCCGCCGCACCGCCGCCCCGTCAATATGATGTTTCAATCCTATGCCCTGTTTCCCCACCTGTCGGTGGAACAGAACATCGGCTTCGGCCTGTCTCAGCAGGGCCTGCCGCGAGCGGAGATCCGGGCCCGGGTCGAGGAAACCCTGGCCCTCGTGAAGCTGGAAGGTCTGGGTCGGCGGCGTCCGCACCAGCTGTCCGGCGGCCAGAGGCAGAGGGTTGCCCTGGCCCGCGCCATCGCCCCGCGCCCGAAAATGCTGCTGCTGGACGAACCCCTTGCGGCCCTGGACAAGAAGCTGCGGGAAGAAACCCAGTTCGAGCTGATGCGTCTGCAGCAGACCCTGGGCATGACCTTCCTGATCGTCACCCATGATCAGGAAGAGGCCATGGTGGTCGCAGACCGGATTGCCGTCATGAGTGCCGGGGAGATCGCCCAGATCGGCCGCCCCGCCGAGATCTATGAAACCCCCAACAGCCGCTATGTCGCTGACTTCATCGGTGACGTGAATCTGTTCGAGGGACGGGTGACTGGGGCCGACGGCACCAAGGTACGCCTCGGGTCCAATGACTGCCCGGCGGGCCTTGAGGCCCTGGAGGATGATCATCTGGCCATGGGCAGCCCGGTCTGGCTGGCCGTGAGACCGGAAAAGCTGAAACTCCACCTGGACCCTCCCGGCGAGACCGCAAATCGGCTGAGCGGCAAGGTCGTGGACTACGGCTATCTCGGGGACTGGACCACCTATGTCGTGGAACTGGCCAGTGGCCGGACCGTACGTGCGGCCGTCGCCAATGTGTCGCGACTGGTAGAGCGCCCCATCGGCTATGGCGACCCCGTCTGGCTGACCTTTGCCCCTGACGGTGCCGTGGTGCTCACAAGATGAAGCGGTTCAGCCTGACCGCTGTCCTGCCCTTTGTCTGGCTGGCCGCCTTCTTCCTGTTTCCCTTCCTGCTGGTGGCCAAGCTGTCCCTGTCGGAGGTGGCCCTGGCCATTCCGCCCTATCAGCCCCGGCTTGACCTTAGCCAGGGCCTGAACGGCCTGAGCGCCTTCGCCCAGGGGCTGGATCTGGAGACCTATGCCCGGCTGAGGACCGATCACCTCTATGTGGCGGCCTATCTCTCCAGCCTGAAGTTTGCGGTGGTCTCCACCGTGATCCTGCTGCTGGTGGGCTATCCCCTGGCCTATGGCATGGCCCGCAGCGGAGCTGAGACCCGCCGGACCCTGATGATGGCAGTGATCCTGCCCTTCTGGACCAGCTTTCTGATCCGGGTCTATGCCTGGATCGCCATCCTCAAGCCCGAGGGCCTGCTCAATGCGGCCCTGTCCAGCCTGGGCCTGCCGACCCTGTCCCTGCTGAACACGGATGCCGCCGTCTATATCGGCCTGGTCTATGCCTATCTGCCCTTCATGGTCCTGCCCCTCTACGCGGTTCTGGAACGCCAGGACGAGAGCCAGCTGGAGGCCGCCGCAGATCTGGGCTGCACCCCGATCCAGGCCTTCTGGCGAGTGACCTTTCCCCAGTCCCTGCCAGGGGTCGCAGCAGGTGCCCTGCTCTGCTTCATCCCCATGGTGGGTGAGTTCGTGATCCCCGATCTGCTGGGGGGCTCCGGCACCCTGATGCTGGGCAAGGTCATCTGGACGGAGTTCTTCGCCAACCGCGACTGGCCCGCCGCCTCGGCCGTGGCCATCGTCATGCTGGCCACCCTGATCATCCCCACCCTGCTCTATCAGCGCCAGCAGGCGCGCATGGTGGATGGCCGATGACCCGGGGCCCCACCCTTTTCAACCGGATCTCGGTCTTTCTGGGCCTCGGATTCCTCTATGCCCCCATCGTCCTGCTGGTGGTCTATTCCTTCAATGCCAGCCGCCTGGTGACGGTCTGGGGCGGGTTTTCCACCAAGTGGTATGCCGCCCTGCTCAAGGACCAGCAGATGCTGGACGCCATCTGGATCACCGTGCGCCTTGGCCTGATCTCGGCGACCGCTGCAACCGTGCTTGGCACCCTGGCGGCTGTGGCACTGGTCCGGTCCGGGCGGTTCCGGGGCCGCACCCTGTTTACGGGCATGCTCCAGGCCCCTCTGGTCCTGCCCGAGGTTATTCTGGGCCTGTCCCTGCTGTTGCTCTTCGTGGCCATGGGCCTCCAGCGGGGCTTCTGGACCGTGGCGGTCAGCCACGCCACCATGACACTCTGCTATGCCACCGTCGTGATCCAGGCCCGTCTGGTGAGCTTTGATCGGGCCCTGGAGGAAGCGGCCCAGGATCTGGGTTGCCCGCCGATCCGGGCCTTCTTTCTGGTCACCCTGCCGGGCATAGCCCCGGCCGTGGCGGCAGCCTGGATGCTGGCCTTTACCCTGTCCCTTGATGATCTGGTCATTGCCAGCTTCACCGCCGGGCCGGGCTCGACCACCCTGCCCATGCGGATCTACAGCCAGGTGCGGCTGGGGGTGAATCCGGAGATCAATGCCGTCTCCACCCTCCTCATCGCCATCGTCACCCTGGGGGTCGGGATCGCCACCCTGGTCCAGCGGCGGCCTAAAGGGGTGCCACGCGGTTAAACCAGGGCCTGGCCGTCTCCAACTGGCTCGCCAGCCGAAACAGCAGGTCCTCGCCAGCCATCGGCCCGACAAACTGGATACCGATCGGCAGCCCCCCCTGGCTCCAGGCCAGGGGCACGGTCATGGCCGGCTGGCCCGTATTGTTGAAGGGCTGGGTATTGGGCATGAAGGCAAAGAGCCTCTGGGCGAACTGGCTAAGGTCCTGGGTCAGGTGTCCGACCGGCACAGCTGGGCTGCCCAGGGTCGAGAGCATCAGGACATCATAGGTTTCCAGGAACTGCGCCATGGCCCGGCCATAGGCATGAATGGCCGCCAGTCCGCGGACATAGGCCGCTCCCGATACGGTGCGACCCCGCTGATAGGTGATCCAGGTGGTGGGTTCGACCTCGTCCTCTCCGATCGGGCGGCCCCGCCGTTCGGCCTCGGCGTCCAGGGTGGCGGCAATGCTGGCCGCAATGGCGTCCCCGGCCCCCCGCTGCATGGCCGGCAGATCGCCGGGCAGACGGGTCACCTCCTCCACACTGTGGCCAAGGCTTTCAAGCAGGCGGGCGGCATCCCGTACGGCCTCGACGCATTCTGGGTCCAGTTCGCCCTGGACCATGGCCTGGGTGGTGAAGGCAATGCGCAGTTTGCCGGGTGACTGGCCCACGGTCTCTGCAAAGGGCCGTTCCGGCGGGCTGAGATAATAAGGATCCCCGGCGACCGGCTGGCAGGCCACGTCCAGCAGCAGGGCACTGTCGCGCACCGAACGGGTCACGGCATGCTGGATGGACGCCCCGGCCCACCCCTCTCCAAGGGGTGCAAACGACACCCGCCCGCGGGAAGGCTTCATGCCGAACAGGCCACAGGCCGAGGCCGGCATACGGATCGAGCCGCCCCCATCAGAGGCATGGGCTGCCGGCAGGATCCCTGCCGCCACGGCGGCCGCCGCGCCGCCACTTGACCCACCCGGGGTGCGTGAAAGGTCCCAGGGATTGCGACAGGGCCCCAGCAGGGTGGACTCGGTGATGGGCATGAGCCCGAATTCAGGGGTGTTGGTCTTTCCGAAGATTACGAGGCCCGCCCTGCGGTAGGCCTCGGTCAGGGCGCTGTCGCTGTCGGCCACAGCGTCCTTGAAGACGGCCGAGCCCGAGGTGGTCACAGTGCCCTCGAGGGCTGCGCCAAGGTCCTTCAGCAGCCACGGCACCCCTGCAAGAGGCCCTTCTGCATGCGCTGCGGCTTCGCTTCGGCCAAAGGCCTCAAGCGGCAGAGTGACAGCATTGATGGCGGGATTGACCTCAGCCATCCGCTCCAGGGCGACCTCCAGCAGCTCCGCCGGTGAAACCTGTTTGGCGGCGACAAGGGCGGCCAGACCGGTGGCATCCTGCTGGCGATAGTCTTCGAACTTCATGACGGGTCTCACAGGCCGTGGCGGATGGGAAAGAGCGGAGCGGGATCATCCATGGGGACATCCGGTGACTGGGCAAGGACCGCCTCCATGGAGCCTGGCAGGGAAAAGGGCAGACGGCCCTCGGGACGGGCCTGTCCTGTCACCACATCCAGCACCGCGGCCTCACTGGCCCCGAACTCCGCGACCAGCAGGCGGGCGATATCCCTAAGCGGCGTGAGGATGGCCGGACGGTCCAGGTGCACCGAGACCACCACCGGCACCGAGGCCGCAATCGTCTTCAGAGCCTCGAAGTCCGGGTGACCCGGTTTGAAATCGAGGTCGCCCTCATGCTGCATCCGGCCGAAGAAATAGGTTGGATGCAGGGTCTGCCAGGGAGCGGTCATACGTACCAGCCCGACTGTGGCATCAGCCAGATCCTCGGTCACCGTGAGGCCTCGCGCCTTCAGGGCCGCAGCATCAAAGCCATGCACATAGATACGGTCCTGAGGCGTCAGGACCTGGGTCAGGTCCCCCGACAGCCAAGTCAGGGCCCGGCGCTGGGCCGCCTGCGCCTGGGCCGTGAAGTCTGAACAGCCCACCAACTGACTGGCCGCGACTTCGTCAACAAAGGGGTTTTCGAACAGGCCCAGCTCGAACCTCTGGATCAGGATGCGCAGGGCCGAGGCATTGATCCGCGCCTCGCTGAGGCGGTCAAGGGCCACGGCTTCCAGCAGGGGCGTCGGGTCCTCCTCGCCCCCGAACTGGTCGAGCCCGGCCTCGACACCCAGGATGTAGCGTTCAAGGGCAGTGATATCCTCCACCCCCCAGCTCATGCCGATATCGGTAAGCTTCTGCTCGGGCACCCCGGTCTTGCAGACCTCGTTACAGTCCTTGGTGATGGCCCAGTCCGACAGGATCACACCCCTGAAGCCATGAGTGTCCCGCAGCAGATCCGTGAGCAGAAGGCGCGAGAAGCCGCCGCCAACTGGCTCCGTCGGCTGGCCGTTCACAGTGGCTCCCTGCAGGATGTTGTAGGTGGGCATGACCCCGGACACCTCCACGGCGAAGGCACCGGCAAAGGCATCGACATGGGCCTGGAAGGCCCCGCCCGGAAAGGCTGAGAAGCGGCCATAATAGTTGTGGCCGTCCCATCCATCCCGGGAGGCCCCATAGCCCACCCAGTGTTTGACCACGGCGGCGACGCCTGTGGCATTCAGCCCCTCGCGTCCACCCTGGATGCCTTCGACATAGGCCCCGACCATGCGGCTGACGAGGTCGGGATCCTCGCCGAAGGTGCCTTCGATCCGCGCCCAGCGGGGCGAGGTGGACAGATCAGCCTGGGGAGACAGGGCCATGTGAATCCCCACGGCCCTGTATTCCTGGCGGATGATGTCGGCAAAACCCCGGACCAGATCCTCATCGCCTATGGCTGCCAGGCCCAGGGTCTCTGGCCATTGGGAAAAGCCAGCAGCAGCCACGCTGGCCCCGGTCGTGGCCTTGAAATGGCTGCGAGGGTCGGTGCTGACCAGGAGAGGGATGCCCAGTCGGCCCTTGGCGGCAATGGCCTGGAGGGCATTGTTCTGGGCCGCCAGCTCGCCCGGCGCGAGGCTGAGGCGGGTGATCATGCTGGTCACCCCCACCTCGAGGATCTGGCGACTGGCCCGCTCCAGGTCGTAGACCGGCCCGATCCCCATCAGACCGTAGGGGCCAATGGCTGGGATGGTGCCGTGCATCATGAGGCCGGCCTTCTCGGCCAGGGTCATGCGCCCCAGGAGGTCAGCTGCACGGACGTCAGGCGACAGACGCCAGTCCTCATAGGGGGCCAGGACCCCGTCATGGTCCAGGTCGCGAAACTGAAGCCCGTCCTGCTCGATCACCGTCATCTCCCCCTGCCCGAGTCTTTGGCCCGGATGGGGAACAGTTTGGGACCTAAGGTCGATCAGAGCCAGTGCGAAGGCACCCCGGACTAGTCTTTGGCGCCGATCGCGCTTTGGGTCCTGAGATGAAGGGCCAGGGCCTCGTCCATCCGCGACTGCCAGCCCCGCCCCCCGGCCTTGAACCCGTCCACGACATCCTGAGACAGACGCAGGGTCAGATGCACCTTCGGCGCAGCCGATTTCGGTCGACCGCGGGTCTTGGAGAAGGCGGCGAGCTCTATGTCTGTCAGCCCCTCCGGACCAACGGCATTGGCAAAGTCATCTGCCGTCCATTCCGGGTTATCAATGTCATCAATCAGTGTGCCTGACATTTCGATCTATCTCCTTTCTGTGCGCCCGACGAAGACTGATCGCCCGAAGCTGGCCATCCCGAATTGTGTAGGCGAAGCAATAGGCTAGTCCCCCAATCAATCCATAGGCGCGATATCGGGGTTCCGAATAGCGCCAGTCCGATGTCCGGGCCAAGACCTCCAGGTCAGCCGCTGCCGCCAGAGAAATGCCGTGCTTTTCGCGGTTGATCTGGTCCTTCACGGGGTCGAACTGCAGCATTTTTTGTAGCTACAAAAACTCCGGCGATCAATGGGCCTAGGGCGCAGTCACATATATGCTCGTTATGATGAATTCTTTGCATTCTGCAACTCAGAATGGCTTTTTGAGTCTATCTGCGATCGGTTCGCTCCCGTTCGCGGCTTTCGGATCAAAGCCCGGACTTGGCAGAACCGGCGGTCCGTGGCATCCGTCCCGCTGCAAAGCCCCAGCCTTTCGGGCAGGGCCGAGCGATTTCCCAAGCGATCGGGTTCCAATGCGGACCCGTGTTTGCCGGCTTAGCTCAGCGGTAGAGCAGCGGTTTTGTAAACCGAAGGTCGGGGGTTCAATCCCCTCAGCCGGCACCACATCCCTCAATAACAAGTAAAACAAGGTTTATGTGAAAGTAACTTCGTTTTCTGGCGAAGGCTTAACTGTGCTCATTCTAGGTTCTGACCCAATTGAATTGGAGTGGGGCCAAGATGGTCGTGAAGTCCACAGCTCGTCGTCGCAAGATCGCGCCAGGGGTCCCTCCCCCTGCGGGCGATGACGTGGCTGGTCTGATCGCCCGGGCCCAGACCTTCAGTCCTGCGCCCGCCAATCCCGATCTGCTGGCTGCCATGGCTGGCATCGCGGCCGGCGTCTGCGTCTATACAGCGACGGGTGTGGTTACCCTCGCCAACCGGAGGTTCCTGGAAGCCTTCGGTCTGACAGATGACCTGGTCATCCAGGGGGCGACCTGGCCGGAGATGATGGCAGATTTGCCCGTCACCAATACGGGTCTGGCCCTCGAAGCCCTTACGCGCCTGACCTGCCCCGGACGGACGGAACAGACCCTGGCGGACGGCCGGACCCTGTGCATCACCCGCAGCCCTGTCGAGGGCGGTGGCTGGGTCGATACGGTCGGTGACATTACCGACGAACGCTCTACCCTGGCTGCGGCCGCCTACCGGGCGCGCCACGACGCCCTGACCGGCCTGCCCAACCGCACCGTCCTTATGGAACGGATGCAGGAGGCCCTTCGACTGGCCCAGCGCGGAGAGCTGTCTGCCGCACTCTGCCTCGACCTCGATCGCTTCAAGGCGGTGAATGATCGCCTCGGTCACGCCATTGGCGACAAGGTTCTCGAGGCTGTCGGCGAACGCCTTCGCAACCAGCTGAGGGGCACCGACACGGCCGCACGGCTGGGAGGCGATGAGTTCGCCATGATCCAGGGCCGCATTCGATCCCCCCGCGAAGCCCAGACCATCGCCCAGCGGATCGTTGCAGACCTGTCGCGCCCCTATCAGATCGGGGCTCATGAGATCCGGATCGGCGCCAGTGTCGGCATCGAAATGATCGATGGCAGCGAGCTGAACCCGGCAAACATCCTGCGGAATGCCGACCTGGCGCTCTATCGGGCCAAGTCTGCTGGCGGCGGCGATGTCACCTTCTACGAACCGGCCATGCAGATGCGCCTTGACGAGCGTCATCGCCTGGAAGCCCAGCTTCGTGAGGCTATCAGAGACGACAGCCTGATCCTGCACTACCAGCCCCAGGTGGACCTGCGCAGTGGTCAGATCCTCGGGTTCGAGGCCCTGGTCCGCTGGCAGCACCCGACCCGTGGCCTGCTGGAGCCCGTTGAGTTCATTCATGTCGCCGAGGAGATCGGCGTGATCCGGCAGCTCGGGGTCCGGGTGCTGGATCTTGCCTGCCTTGAAGCTGCCGGCTGGAGCCGCCCGGTCTCGGTCTCGGTCAATATGTCGTCGAGCCAGTTCGCTGATGACGGTATTGTCTATGACGTGGCCTCCGCCCTTCAGAGGTCGGGCCTGACGCCGGCCCGTCTGATCCTTGAGGTCACGGAGTCGATTCTGACGAGCAATTCGCCTGCCGCCCTGGCCCTTCTGGGTCGACTGAAGGCGCTGGGTGTCCGGATCTCCCTGGACAATCTGGGGGTTGGCCCGTCTTTCGTCAGCTATGCCCCCCGCGACGTCTTCGACATCGTGAAGATCGATCAGTCCATCCTGGCCATGTCCTCCGGCAAACCCGGTGGCATGGACCTGATCGAAGCCTATGCCGCCTTCTGCCAGACCCTGGGGATGTCGCCCACCATCGGTGGCGTGGAGAGCCTGGCCCAGCTGGCCCGGCTGGAACCCGGCGGCTGCGAGGTTGGCCAGGGCTTTGCCTTTGCACGCCCGGTTCCGGCCAATGACGTGCACCAGCTCCTGGACAGCGCCACCCGGCTCTGACGCCCTCGGATCTTCAGCAAGTCCCTGAATGCCCCGCCCACCCGGCGGGGCATTTTTCGTTCTGGCCCAGCCCGAAACACACCCTGTCCCAGTTTGGCGCGATGGCCTGTCTCAGGGCGGCACGGGCAAGCCAATCTGGCAAAACGGCTTACCGACGGCCGGGAAATCTCGGTAAATCATAGAGTTGAAGAAAGGCTCGCATCGCGGGATATTTCCGGCCGCTGGCCACCGTTCTCCCACCTTGAGTAGCAAAACACGATCGATTTGAATAAAACTTCACTATTCATTAGCCGATCAAGTTAACCAAGCCGCCCCTGCGACAAATTGGCCCCCTCATTGCTTCAGTATCCTCATCGCCAATCACGGCGACAGGAGGAATGAATATGAAGTC
The DNA here is from genome assembly GCA_903930545.1 of uncultured Alphaproteobacteria bacterium. GTDB lineage: Bacteria > Pseudomonadota > Alphaproteobacteria > Caulobacterales > Caulobacteraceae > Phenylobacterium. The sequence continues at coordinate 3,185 of CAIYZB010000343.1, read as the reverse complement.
TGTGAAGTATCTCGCGGCCGCTACCCTGGCCCTCGGCATCAGCTCGCAAGCCTTTGCCGCTCCCATCAACACCAGCTCGATCAACGCTCAGCAGCTGACCGTCGGCAACATCACTGCCCACGTCAACGCCACGATCGACGACGTCCAGGGCAATGTCTCGGCGACTGCCGCAGCCATTGGCAACACCCTGACCGTCGAAGGTTCCACCGTTGGCACCGTCAACAACGTCCAGCGCTATTTCGGCGTGGTTTCGTCCAGCCTCAATGGCAAGCTGGGTGAAGTGGTTGGCGATGTGGCCCTGACCTCGGCCGCCATCGGCAATACCGCCAGCGTCGACGTCGAAGGCGTCAACCTGGTCAACAACACCCAGTACCTGAACTATGATCCGTCGGCGGCCCTGAGCCTGACCGCCGGCGCTATCGAAGGTGCCCTGGAAGGCACCGCCGCCGCCATCAGCAACACGGCCTCCATCGCCGGCGACGTTGGCACGGTGAACTCCACCCAGGTGGCCTATGCCCCCTCGACTGCTGCTCTGTCGGCTCGCGTCGGTCAGGTCGTCGGCGACGTCTCCCTGACGGCCGCTGCCATCGGCAACACCCTTTCTATCAAGGGCTTCTAAGCCGCAAAGGCGTCGTCGCGCTCTGTCGAGGAAGCGCGACGACGCCAACTGCCCCTCTTGCCTACCCCCCCACGCAATCAGGTCCTGACATGCGCCTTTCCCCCCGCCCCCTCTTTCGACTGACAGCCGGACTGGTGGTCACCGCCATGATGAGCCAACAGGCTCTCGCCGCGACACCGCTGCTGACGGAAAAGAACCTCCAGGCCGGATATGGCCGCCAGATTGGCGACGAGAACAAGTCGACGACGGGGGTCACGCGGGACGAGAACGACAACCGCGTCATTATCAATGGCCTGCTCACCCAGGGCAGCGGTCTGTCCGGCGGGATTTCCAGCCAGGATCTGGCCAATACAAACAGCTCGGTGTCCGGCTTCGGCCAGGTCTCTGCGACCGCCATCGGAAACAATCTGAGCATCGTCACAAACGGGTCCTGGAACACGATCATCGTGAACTCGACCCAGACCAATTCGGGCACCGTCTCTGCGACGGCTTCCGGTGAAAGCGGAGCTACGACCAATGTCGCGCGCTAACCTCTCCCGTCGCCTCGGCCGTCTGGCCGCCACAGCCATCACCGCTGCCAGCCTCGGCCTCGTCGGCTGCGCCAGCACCGGCACCGTCAACCAGGCTGGCCTCTATGCCGATCCCCTCGGCAAGGCCCCCGTCACCTCCAATGACACCGCCTATTCAGACGCCCTGATCTGCCTGGCTGGCTATGCCCGGCAGTATCGCCTGGGATCCCCCAGCATCGCGGTCGGTCGCATCAGCGACTTCACCGGCAAGCAGGAAGAGTTCCAGAGCGGCCCGAAGCTGACCCAGGGGGCCTCGCTCATGGCGATCACGGCCCTGGCCAAGGGCGGTGCCCGCATGGTGGAGCGCTACGACACCTCGGTGAACGAGCTCGAGCTGAAATATGCCAATTCCAAACTGATCTCCGACCAGAACCAGAAGGCTGGCGACTATCGCCTGATCCGTCCGGGTGAGATGTCCGGTTCCAACTACATCCTGCTCGGCGGGATCACGGAGCTGAACTACAATATCCGCTCGTCTGGCGGTGATCTCGCGGTCGGTGGCACCGGTGCCAAGGAACCCAAGGGCCAGGTCCGCAACCGCAGCTATGTGATGAATGTCGGCGTCGATCTGCGCCTGGTGGACACCCGCACCTCCGAGGTCGTGGATGTCATCTCCTATCAGAAGCAGATCTATGGGCGCGAAATCAGCGCCGGCATGTTCAGCTTCCTCGGCGATGCGGTGATCGATCTGAGCGGCGGCACCGGTGGCCTGGAGCCCATGCAGCTGGCGGTTCGGGCTGTCATCGAACGCGGCGTCCTGGAAATGCTGAGCGGTCTCTATGGAGCTCCGAGCCCGGCGGTCTGCCTGGACCCGGCCAATGACCCCCTCTCCACCCAGTCGGCCACGGCGAGGCTTGCCCAGTCGGCACCGCCGGTCTATCGCCAGCCCAACCAGAGCGCCCCCCATGGTCGCCGCTAAGGACTGAACATACGGGCATGGCCCCCATCCAGATCTTCATCGACGCCGATGCCTGTCCCGTAAAGGACGAGATCTACAAGGTCGCAGGGCGCTACGGACTGAAGACCTGGGTGGTGTCCAACAGCTTCATCCAGATCCCGCAGTCTCCTCTGGTGGCCAGGATGATTGTCGATGCCGGTCCGGATGTGGCCGATGACTGGATCGCAGAAAACATTGGCCCCGGGGATGTGGCCATTACCAATGACATCCCCCTGGCCGAGCGGGTCCTGAAGGCCGGCGGCCATGCTATCGCCCCCAATGGCAAGCCCTTCACCGAAAACTCCATCGGCTCGGCCATAGCCCAGCGGGCCCTGATGGAGCAGTTGCGCTCCACCGGCGACATTCTGGGAGGCCCCAAGCCCTTTGATCGCAATGACCGTTCGCGGTTCCTTCAGGCCCTTGATGAGGTGATCCAGAAGGAACGCCGACGTAGGGCCTAGGCCCGGACTTTTCGCGAAGCCCGAGTTCGGCTATCTGGGGCCACTGACCACCGGAGATCCTCGATGCGCCGCCTTGGCTTCCTCATGACCGCTGCCCTCCTCGCCACAAGCCTTGCGGCCTGCGGCAAGACCGAGACCGAAGGCAAGGAATCTGTCGAGGCCGTTGAGGTTCACGAGACCTCCGATGCCGAAAAGGCCGAGATCCTGGCCGGCCTGCCCGCCCCTTACAACACCGCCGACCTGGTCAATGGCAAACGCAAGTTCGCCCTGTGCAAGTCCTGCCACAATGTGGTTCCCAACGGTGCCAACATGACGGGGCCGAACCTTTATGGCGTGTTCGGTCGCAAGGCTGGCGGGGTCGAGGGTTACAAGTATTCCGACGCCATGGCCGCAGCCGGCTTCACCTGGGACACCGCCCAGATGGACAAGTGGCTGGCCAATCCCAAGATGATGATGCCTCAGTCGAAGATGTCCTATGCCGGTCTGGATGACCCCAAGGACCGGACCGATCTCATCGCCTATCTGCTGATTGAGTCTGGTGCCAAGGGCCAATAGGGCCCCCTCAGTCAGCTTCGCTGACAGCTCCCCCAAGGGGGGAG
>CAIYZB010000342.1 GCA_903930545.1 uncultured Alphaproteobacteria bacterium | reverse complement strand
TCTCGGCTTTCCAAAGTGCCGCTCGTTGTTCCTGATCTACTGGGAGTGGCGCTTTCTGCCAGCCAGCCGAAGTGAGAGATACAGGTCCCGGCGTCACCAAGACCGCAAATCCTCGCCGAAGGTGCCGAATTACTCGACCCGCTTGAGGTTCGCCACAATGGCTTCAGCATTTGTCCTTGCCCATTCAGCGGCCTTTTGCTCCGCGAGAGGACGGGTGTCAGGATCGGGCCTGGGATGTGTTTCGTCCATCGGATCAAAATACACCCGAGGTTGTGGCGTGGCGACTCACCCGGGGCTGATCATGTTCTCCGGGCGCACGAACTGGTCGAACTCCTCATTGGTGAGGTAGCCGCCGCCGACGGCTTCGTCGCGCAGGGTGGTGCCGTTCTTGTGGGCCGCCTTGGCGATCTTGGCGCAGTTGTCATAGCCAAGCTTGCTGTTCAGGGCGGTGACCAGCATCAGGGAGCGTTCGAGCGCGGCCTTGATATTGTCTTCCCGGGCCTCGATCCCCACCACGCAGTTGTCGGTGAAGGACACGGCAGCGTCCGCCAGCAAGCGGCAGGACTGCAGATAGTTATAGGCCATGACCGGGTTGAAGACATTGAGCTCGAAATGCCCCGAGGCCCCGGCAAAGGTCATGGTGGCATTGTTGCCGAAGACCTGGGCGCAGACCATGGTCAGGGCCTCGCACTGGGTCGGATTGACCTTGCCCGGCATGATGGAGGAGCCAGGCTCGTTCTCCGGCAGGCTCAGCTCGCCGAGGCCCGAACGGGGGCCGGAACCCAGGAAGCGAATATCGTTGGCGATCTTGAACAGGGATCCTGCCACGGTGTTGAGCGCGCCGTGGCTGAAGACCATGGCGTCGTGGGCGGCCAGGGCCTCGAACTTGTTGGGGGCGGTGACGAAGGGCAGGGCAGTGATGGCGGCGATCTTCTCAGCCACCTTTTCGGCAAAGCCGATGGGGGCATTGAGGCCGGTGCCGACGGCCGTGCCGCCCTGGGCCAGCTCCAGCACGCCGCCGAGGCTATCGCGCACCCGCTTCAGGCCGTTTTCCACCTGCTGGGCATAGCCAGAGAACTCCTGGCCGAGGGTCAGGGGCGTGGCGTCCTGGGTGTGGGTGCGGCCGATCTTGATGATGTGGGCGAAGGCGTCGCGCTTGGCAGCCAGGGCCTTGTGCAGGTGTTCCAGGCCCGGGATCACATCATGGGCCACCTGTTCGGCACAGGCGATGTGCATGGCCGTGGGATAGGTGTCGTTGGACGACTGGCTCATATTGACGTGGTCATTGGGGTGGACGGGCTTCTTGGAGCCCATTTCCCCGCCCATCATCTCGATGGCGCGGTTGGAGATCACCTCATTGGCATTCATGTTAGACTGGGTGCCGGACCCGGTCTGCCAGACCACCAGGGGGAAATGGTCGTCCAGCTTGCCGTCGATCACCTCCTGGGCGGCGGCGATGATGTATCTGGCCAGCTCGGGGTCCAGACGACCCAGCTCCATATTGGCCTCGGCCGCCGCACGCTTGACGATGCCCAGGGCGCGGATCACCGGGCGGGGCTGCTTTTCCCAGCCGATCTTGAAATTGCCGATGGAGCGCTGGGACTGGGCTCCCCAATAGCGGTCAGAGGCGACCTCGATCGGGCCGAAGGTGTCTGTTTCGGTGCGGGTCGCGCCCATGGGATGGCTCCTGGCTAGATGTCCGCCGGGTTTAGCGAACACACAGGAGACTGCAAGACGTTCACGATCTAGACAGGGCCATGGACAGCGACTGGACCCATCACGGCAAGGTGCGCGCCCGAGAGGGTGACGGCGTATTCGAGGTCATTGTGGATGGTCTGACCACCCAGGCCAAATACTACAAACCCCTGATCTACGAGTTCTTCCGCAAGGCCTGGCGCGGGTCGCGGCCGGGTTGGGGGGACTATGGGGTCGATATCATCATGGAATATGTCGGCGACCCGCCCTGGCTGGACCTGGATAACCTCGCCAAGGCGATCCTCGATGCCATCAAGGGCTATACCTTCCACGACGACGCCCAGGTCGCCCGCCTGCTGGTGGAGCGGCGGGCGGGAGAGCGGGAGCGGATCCTAGTGACGGTCCGCAAGCTTGCCGACAGGGGTCCGCCGGGCGGGGCGCTCCAGGGCTGAGTTCAGCATCAGGGCGTAGCCCACAAGGATCAGGGCGGCATAGCGGCCCAGGCTCTCGGGGGGGAGGTCGGGGAAAAAGCTCTGAAACCGAGCCGTGACGATGGCTGCGCCAGCCAGACCGGGCAGGGCATAGAAGACGCCAGCCCAGGGTCGGGCGGCGCGAAACACCTGCCTGAGGCGGATGGTCAGCTCGTAGAAGATGGTCAGGGCCGCCCCGATGAGCAGGGCATTGAGGGCGTAGAACCAGAAGGCGTGCTCAATGACATTGCGGGCAAAGGTCACATAAAAGACCGTGGCGGCGACCCAGGTCAGGGTTCCCGCAATGACCAGCCAGAAAGCGTCCAGTTTCGACACGTTTTCACCCCGTCAGAGCCTGTTTTGGCAGAGACTTGCGACAGTCGTGCCATGGCGCAGGACACGGACCCCAAAATGCAAAACGGCCGCGCTGCAGGAGCGCGGCCGCCGTTACGCGAACCCGTCGCGGGGGGAGCTTGGGGTTCAGCGATACTGCTGCAGACGTGTGGTGCGAAGGCCGGCCAGACCATGACGGTCGATCGACTTCTGCCAGGCGAGGAATTCCTCGTTGGTTAGGGAATATCGCTCGCAGGCCTGGTCAAGGCTGAGCAGACCACCGCGAACTGCGGCGACCACCTCTGCCTTGCGACGAATGACCCAGCGCCCGGTATTGGGCGGCGGGAGATCCGAAACCGTCAGGGGAACTCCCGTCGGGCCGATCACATAGGGCTCACCACGGCTGTTCGTCCGTGTCTGCTGTTGTTGTTGCAACATGGCTTTACGCCTTTCCGACCATCACTGTTTGACGGGACAATAGTCGTCAGCCGATAACAGCCGGTGAATCACGATAGTAAAGATTTCAATAATCATTCAATCAACCATTGATTAATTCAACGGACTACAGGTCATTTTGCTTGGTTAAATGCGATTAACACCAAGAACTATCGCTTAATGTTGATCAATTCTTCCAGCATCTGATCCGCAGTTGTTATGATCTTTGAAGACGCGGAATAGGCTTTCTGGGTCGAGATCAGTCCGGTGAACTCTGCGGAGAGGTCGACAGTGGAAGCTTCAAGGGTTGAGGCCGCGATCTGACCCGCCCCACCACTATTGGGCTGCTTGATGGCAAAGTCGCCGGATTGGATGCTGGCCCGATAGGCGTTCCCGCTGATGGCCAGAAGGCCGTCTGCATTGGGGAAGGTTGCCAGACCGATCTGGGCGATCCTGCGGACCTCGGAATTGTCGAAGATCGCCGAGACAAAGCCATCGGAGTCCACCTCGACCCCGACCACATTGCCCACGGTCGCCCCGTCCGGGTTCACGGAATTGACGACGGAGGTCGAGGCATACTGGCTGAGCTTGGTCAGATCGAGACTGATGTCCGAGGCGTCGATACCCAGGGCATCGGCCCAGTTGGGCTGGGTGCCACCTGAGGCCCCCAGGCTTATAGCCGGGTCATTGCCTGCGCCCCCGAACAGGGTGGTGGTGGCCTTGTCGAAGGAGCCGTCGGCATTGAACTTGACCAGGCCGGACAGGATCTGGCCCGGACGGCCCGCGACATCCACATCGCCCTTGGGAATGGCATAGATTTCCGCGTGCCACTCATTGGGGTTGGCGCTGGACTTCAGGAAGGCCATGGCCAGCTTGTGAGTGCCGCCGGTGGAGTCGACGACATTCATTTCCATGGTGAAGTCCGGCTTGGTGCCGGTGGCCGGATCATCGGCATAGTCCGCCATGGAGGCGACCGTATTGGCCACATAGGTGCCGTCACCAGCCGAGGCCGTGTTGGGGCGCTTGTCGAGATTGGCATTGATCAGAACATTGCTGGTCTGCTTCACGGCCACGCCGACATTTTTCACATTGATGGAGCTCATCATCGACAGGTCGGACGGGCTGACATTGACCGTGCCGTCGTCAGCAACAGGCCAGCCCTGCAGATAGAGCCCTGAATTGTTGACCATGTAGCCGTCGGAATCGACGGTGAAGGCCCCGGACCGGGTGAAGACGCGGGCGTCAGAGGCCGCGACCCCGGCACCCTTGGTGGTGGCGACAAAGAAGCCGTCACCAGAAATGCCCAGATCGGTCGAGGAGGTCGCCGCCTGGATCAGGCCCTGCTGGCTCACATAGGCATGGGTCGTGGCCTGCACACCGCCGGCTGAGTAGCGTCCCTTGACGGCCTGGGCCGTCACGACATTGGCGAAGTTCACCTGATTGCGCTTGTAGGCGACCGTATTGACGTTAGCGATGTTGTCGGAGATCGCCGCCAGGGCCGAGGCGTTGGACACCAGGCCGGACACGCCGGCGAGCATTGCACTGTTGATGCTCATGGGGGTTTGCCTTCTTTCGTTGTCTTCGATGAAGCTACAGGGTCGCGAACGCGGATCAGGACGCTGCGGACGAGGTCGGAGGTGGGGTGGTGGTCGAGGTTGTCGCCGGCGGCGGTGGCTGGGTGATTGAGGTCACCTTTTCCCAGCCGAGCTTGACGCCATTGACGGTGATGAGGGTCTTGCCGTCGACCTGCTCGACGCTGGTCACCAGACCGCGGATCAGGGGTGTGGCATTGACGGCGGCGCCGGCGGAGTCCTTGGCCGTGACCTTCAGGGTATAGGTCCCGCCATTGGCGAGCTGGCTGCCCGAGAGATCCTTGCCATTCCAGTTGAAGACATGCTCGCCAGCCGAATTGTCGGTGGGTGCCGAGACGGCGACGATCTTCCCGGCGGAATTCAGGACCTCGATCTTCACGTCGGTCGCGGCCCGGTCGAGCTTGTAGGACCAGTCGGCCTTGCCTGCGGCGAGCTGGGCGTCGGCCGCCGTGGCGCGGACTTCCTTGCCGATCAGGGACACAGCAGTCTGAACGCCGGACCCGGTATTGGTCACCAGCTTTTCCAGCAGGTCATTGGTGTAGAGCTGCTGTTCAACCCCGGTCATCTGCACCAGCTGCTGGGTGAACTGGTTGGAATCCATGGGCGAGAGGGGATCCTGGTTCTTCAGCTGAACCGTCAGCAGGTTCATGAAGGTGTCAAAGCTCTCCGCCAGGCGCGCCTTGCCCAGGGTGCCGGTGGTGGCCGAAGAGGTGGAGACCGCGTCTATCGCCATGGTGTGCGCCTAGATCCTGACGTCGATGCCGGACTGGGTCCGACGCTGAAGGTAGATTTCGCCGGCCCGAACCGGTTCGTCGGGGGAGTCGGCCCGGTCCATGGCGGCCTGAAAGGCGCGGCCGCCGCCGCGGCTGTCCTGCTGGGCCTGGTGCTGCTGTTGGTTTTGCTGGGCCAGATCGCGGCCGGGCCCATTGGGATCGCGGCTGACCTCAAAGCTGAGACCGCCCCCCAGATTGAAACCGGCATCCTCGAGGGCGCGCTTGAGTTCGCCTGAGCGGGCCTGGAGCTCGTTGGCGGCGGCCTGGGTCTCGAAGGACATGGCCGCCTTCAGTTGGCCATCCGCCCCGATCTCGATGCGCACATCAACCTGGCCAAGGCCAAGGGGGTCGAGCTGGATGTCGAACCGGGTGGTCTGGCCATCCACCTTGCGGATGATCTGTTCGGCCATGTGGGCCACGGTGTGGGGCGCGGCCCTGACCTGATCGGCAACAGGGCCGTGGGCGGCAACCGTCAGATGAGGCTGGGCCGCAAAGTCACTGCGCGTCGTCTGGGCAGGGACGTCCGTCGGCTGGCTGGTCGCCTGGCCCTTGCTTCCAGTGTCCTGGCGACGGTCACCCTCGGAGCCGGAGCCCGGATTGTCCTGCCCCTGCTGGGGGCGTGCCGTGGGACGCAAGGGGGTCTGGTCGGGGCTGACGTCAGAGACGGACTCAGGCGTCTCGCCTGACGGGCCCTCGACGTTCGTGCCTTTGGGCTCTGCCGCACTTGCGACAGCAATCTCAGTGGGGTCACCGGCGGCTTGGGCCTGTGTCTGTGTCTGTGTCTGTGCCTGGGCCGGCACGACTGTGGGCGGTGGCGGGGCGCTTGCCGGCTGAGCGGGGGCCTTAACCTGGGGTGCCGAAGCGGTCGGGGCGGGGCTCGCCTCCGGTGGGGCTGCGGCTGGGCGCGAAGGGCTTGGCCGGGGCTCAGCCTTCGCGGCGGCAGAGGCTACCGGGCTTGCCAGCAGATCGGGAGCCGCCAGGTCGATCATGTCATCGACGGCCATAGGGTCGACACCGGGCTCGGCGGTTGCGCCTGTTTCGGGGCCAGGGGCGGCCGGAGCCTTGGCGTCAGGGCCGGTTGCCTTTGTCTGAACCTGAATGGAGATCGCCTGGCCCTGCGGAAGGGCAACCGGCGGGGGTGGGACGAAGAGGCTCGTCAGGACAAAGCCGCCCATCAGGCCAGGGTCTGCCAGGTTGGTCGCCGCAGTCTCGTCGTCACCCGGCTGCGGAACGTGGTCTTCGGATCTGGGGCTCGCCGCGTCGGCAAGGCCCGGCGTCAGGGCGGCCAGAAGGGCCTCGAAGCCCGTGACCCCGGTCCCGGTCGAGGCAGGTCCCTGCACGCCGGGCTGGGCCGGCGGCGTGGGCATGACAGAACTGACAACAGGCGGGGTCATGAAACTCGATGGGTCCGTCGAAAGGATCGACGTGGCTTGAGCGCCTGCTGCGCCTGGGTCATTCGGACCAACTGGAGCAACCTCCAGGCCAAGTGCGGGAAAGTCGCACAAACATCTGATAAAAAACGGAAAAATCAGATCCAGCTCGAGCCGCATCGATCAGGCGGCGGCGGAAATTGCCGGGCCATGACGGCGGGGCAGGGCCTTCCGTGCCGCCTTTCCCAAAAGTGCATCTCCCGACTGGCACCGGACTTGCGCCATGTCTTTCGAGATCCTCTGGGCCCTGAATGGACCGCATTGAAAAAATTGAACTTTTCCTGGCCATACGCGCGGGCGTTCCGCATATCCCGGCAGAAACAGCCGGGTCGCGCGTCATGTCTTGCCGGGCGGAGACCTAAATCATGAGCCTCGACGTCTCGATGAAGACGGCAGCTTCCGGTCTGATTGCAGCCCAGGCCGGCCTGAGGGCGACCTCCGACAATATCGCCAACGTCAACACCCCTGGCTATGTCCGCAAGACCATCGACCAGACCCCCCTGGTGGGGGCTGGCATGGGGATGGGGGTGTCCGTCTCCGGCGTTAAGCGGGTGACCGACCAGTATCTCCAGCTGGCCACCTTAAGCGCCTCATCGGAGTCAAACCGCTGGGATGCGGTGAACCAGTATCTGGACAATGCCCAGAGCCTGTTCGGGGACCCGGCGGGCAAGAACTATTTCTTCAGTCGGCTGGACGAGATCTTTTCGGCCTTCTCGGCCTCGGCCTCGGATCCCTCATCCTCCCTGCTTCGTGGTCAGGCGATTTCGGACGTCGAGGACTTCCTCACCGAGGGTAACCGGATCAACGCCCAGATTGCCGAGCTGGGCAAGACGGTGGAAAGCCAGATCAACTCGGACGTCATCCGGGTGAATGA
>CAIYZB010000341.1 GCA_903930545.1 uncultured Alphaproteobacteria bacterium | reverse complement strand
GCATCTCGTCGATGAAGAGGATGATCGAACCCTCGGCCTGGGTGACCTCGTTCAGCACCGCCTTGAGGCGCTCCTCGAACTCCCCGCGATACTTGGCCCCTGCGATCAGGGAGCCCATGTCCAGGGCCTGGAGCTGCTTGTCCTTCAGGCTTTCCGGCACGTCGCCATTGACGATGCGCAGGGCCAGACCCTCGACAATGGCGGTCTTGCCCACACCGGGTTCGCCAATCAGGACGGGGTTGTTCTTGGTCCGGCGGGACAGGACCTGGATGGTGCGGCGGATTTCCTCATCCCGGCCGATGACGGGGTCGAGCTTGCCGTCCCGGGCGGCCTGGGTCAGGTCGCGGGCATAGCGCTTCAGCGCATCATAGCCCTCCTCGGCCGAGGCACTGTCGGCGGTCTTGCCCTTGCGCAAGGCCTTGGCGGCCTCTTCCAGGGCGGCGGGATTGGCTCCCGCGTCCTTCAGGGCCTTGGCAACGTCGCCGCCTTCCTTGGCGATGGAGATCAGCAGGCGTTCAGTGGTGACGAAACTGTCGCCGGCAGCCTTGGCGGCGGACTCCGCCTCGGCAAAGACCCGGGCGGTTTCGGCGGACATATAGAGCTGGCCAGAGCCGCCCTCGACCTTGGGGCGCTTGCCCAGCAGGAGGTCGACGGCGGCATCAGCGGCGTCGGGCTTGCCACCGGCACTCTGGATCAGGGTTCGGGACAGTCCGTCCTTTTCCTCCAGCAGGACCTTGAGCAGGTGCTCCGGGGCCAGTTGCTGGTGACGGCGGGCCAGGGCGAGACCCTGGGCGGATTGGACGGCCTGTTTGGCGCGGTCGGAATAGAGATCGATGTTCATGGCTTCCCCTCACTAGGCGGATCGACCCCGACTGCCTTGATCAAGCACAGCCTGGCGTCTGCATGGGATGTAGTGTGGCCACGAAGACACACAAGATGTCAGGGCCGGATTCTACCCAGCCTGACACCCAGCCCTGAACAAATCCTATTGCCGGGCCATCTCGGTCGCCCCGACAGCCTCGTCGTCGAGGTTCTGGTCCTCGTCCATGACCACCGTGACCTTGCGGAGTTTGCCGGTGAAGGCGAAGGGCGCAGCATAGTCGGCCACGGGGCTGCCCCGATCGAGCCCGATATCGAGGCCGGAGAAAGAGATCATGGTGGCAAAGCCGTGGAAGGTATGGACCGAACCTGCCGCCTCGCCGTCAATGGTCAGGCTGTAGGTTCGGCCATCTCCCTGGGCACAGCGAACCCCCAAAAGGTGCCGCCCGGGTGCGACGGGGCGGTCCGACACAACGGTCGTCAGGGCCCCACCGACATTGAGGGTGTGGCAGAGGTGTCCGTCCCGCAGATAGAGGCTGTAGCCGCAGGTGGCATCCCCGTGGGACAGCAACACCCCCTGGTCTCCCTCAGCCACCGTCACATCGGCCTCGATGCGATAGGACCGGCTGCGGACATCCGGAGCGCATTCCGTCGGCAGGTGCCCCATGCCGCGATAGAAGGTGAAACGCTTGCGCGGGCCATGATAGCGCGCGGCATTCTCGGCAAAGCGGGGACCGAAGCGGTCATCCAGGGGCAGGACCTTGCTGGCCTCGGCAAGCGCCCACCAGTCAGCCTGAAGTTCCGCCAGCTTCTCCGGATGGCTGGCCGCCAGATCCTTCGTCTCGGCAAAGTCTTCGTCTAGATTGTAGAGCTCCCAGACATCGTCATCGAATGGCCGCCCCGGCGGGTGAAAGGCCACGGCCTTCCAGCCGTCCTTCCAAAGCCCGCGGTGGCCGAACATCTCGAAATACTGTGGCCTGGACCGCGGCGGGGCCGAGGACTGGTTCAGGGAGGCGGCAAAGCTCTCCCCTTCCAGGGGCATCTGCTCCACCCCGGCGATGGACTTGGGCAGGTCGAGACCAAGAACCTCCAGCAGGGTGGGTGTCAGGTCGGTGGCATGGGCGAACTGGTGGCGAAGCTCGCCCCGGGCCTTGATCCCGTTTGGCCAGGACATGACCAGGGGATCGCGGATCCCGCCTCCGTGGGTGTTCTGCTTGTAGCGGCGCAGGGGGGTGTTGGAGGCCTGGGCCCAGCCCAGAGGGAAGTTGGAATGGGTATCGGGCCCGCCGATGTCGTCGATCCGGGCCAGCTTTTCGGCCATGGGCTCGGGCTTCAGATTATAGGGACCCATGGCGTTGATCATGCCCAGGGGACCGCCTTCCTGGCTGGCCCCATTGTCCGACATGACCAGGATCAGGGTGTCGTCCCGCACCCCGGCCTCCTCCAGGAATCCGACGAGCCGGGCAATATGCTGGTCGGCGTGGTCCAGCATGGCGGCGAAGGCACTTTGGAGACGGGTGAAGAGCTCCTGTTCCGGCGGTTCGAACTCTGACCAGGCCTTGACCCCCATATTGGCTGGCGGCAGGTCCGTGCTGTCAGGGACAATCCCCATGGATTTCTGCCGGGCAAGGCGCTTCTCCCGCTCGACATCCCAGCCTTCGGCAAAGACCTCGTCATAGCTGCGGATGATATCCTGAGGGGCCTGGTGCGGCGCGTGACAGGCCCCTGGGGCCAGCCAGAGTAGCCAGGGCTTGTCCGGGGCATCAGCCATATGGTCGGCCAGATAGCGGATGGACTGGTCCACCAGATCCTCGGTGAGGTGATAGCCCTCGGCATAGCCGGCCGGGGCCTCCACCGGGGTATTGTCGCGCACCAGTTCCGGGGCGAACTGGTCGGTCTCGGCGTCCATGAAGCCGTAGAAGCGGTCAAAGCCCCGCCCCAGGGGCCAGCCATCAAAGGGACCGCCGTGACCGGCCTCGGTGAGAGGCGTCGCGTGCCACTTGCCGACCATATAGGTGCCATAGCCCTGGGCCCGCAGGATCTCGGGCAGGGTCCCTGCCTCCTTCGCAATCTTGCCCCGATAGCCGGGATAGCCGCTGTCGAAATTGGCCAGGCAGCCCATGCCCACCGAATGGTGGTTGCGCCCGGTCAGCAGGGCGGCGCGGGTCGTGGAGCACATGGCCGTGGTGTGGAAGCTGGTATAGCGCAGCCCCTCGGCCGCCAGCCGGTCAATGGTGGGGGTCCGGATCGGCGAGCCATAGCAGCCGAAATCCGAGAACCCCACATCATCAAACAGGATGACCAGGATATTGGGGGCCCCGTTTGGGGGGCTCACCCGGGGTGGCCAAAAGGGGGTGGACTCCGCAAGGGTCCGGCCGATTTTCTGCTGAGTCATGACACGCTCCGTGTCGCAAGATCAGCACAGACCGGCGGGGATTGTAAGGTCGCTAGAAATGCGTCTTATAGTTGCTTTTATGATTTTTCACCCGCCTGCGTTATATTCCTGAAGTCGAAGCGCACCCCTGGCAAGTCTGCAGCCGTTCGGGACAGGGCTCGCCCGAGACGGGCCTATGTCGCCATGTCCGGCGGCGGCGCTCGGGGGCTGCTTCATATCGGGGCCATGGGCGCGATCGAAGAGCGGGATTATGAGGTTTTAGGTTGGGCAGGCACCTCGATCGGCGCGATCTTCGCCGCACTCGCGGCGGCAGGCTATAGGGCCGATGATCTGATCGATCCAGAGCGCCGCACGACAATCATGTCGAAGATCAACGGGTTAAACCCCCGCGTAATCACCATAACCGACCTCTTTGGCCGTTTCCGATGGGTAGCGATCAAGAATCTGCGTCGGGACATTCGCAACCCAGCCCAGGCAGTCCTGAGTTATTGCGGCACCCTGATCGTCATGATGGCCCTGATCATCTGGGCATCATCCCAATCCTGGGTCTGGGGGGGCCTGCTCGCCCTGGCCTTCATCGGCCTGATCCTTGCCCTGACAGCCATGCTTTTGAACGGCTTCGGGAGATTGCGCTGGTTGAAGGAAATTCTCAGACGCCTGCTGCAAGAGCGGATGTTTCCCGATGAGCCGGGACGCATCGTACGAATGTCTGACTTTGGCAGGCACGGGCGCCCGACACTCAAGATCGTTGCAGCCAATCTGACCACCAAACAGCTTCAGCTGTTCTCACCGGAACTGACGCCAGAGGTAGATATCGCAGACGCCGTGATGGCCTCCATTGCCTTGCCGGTGGTCTTTCGCCTTCCCCGTATTCTCATGCGCGACACCTCAGACCGACAGGTCGGACAACTGCGCCGGGACATGTTTGCTGACGGCGGCATCGTGTCAAACCTGCCCGCCTGGCCGTTTGACGAGGAACGCGCCATCGATCCTCATGTGCCGACCCTGGCCTTCGAGCTTGTGGGGAATGACAACAAGTCCGCCCCACGTCATCTGACCTGGCCTATGGCCTTCCTACGCACCGGTCTGTTCGGGAGCGGAGAACTGAACCTTCGCGCAGCGAACGGTTTGGTGCATGTCCCTCTAGACAGCCAGATCGGGCTTCTGGACTTCGACATCCCGGTCGGACGAGTGTTCGAGATTGTGACCAGCGCCCGTTTGGCCAGCGGCCACATCCTGGATCAGGTCCAGACCGCCTCGACGGCTGACCCTTCCCGGATGGCGGCGAAAAATCTCGAGATTCATGAATTCATTCGCTCGACCCTGTCGACCCTGCGCCGCCTTGCTCCACGTGGGCCGGGCCGGATCAGGGTCGCAACGGCGGTAAGGGACCCTGACCTGCGACTGTCCATGAGGTTGCAGTTCTGCATTGTCGACTCGGCCCCCGAAAACGTCCTGGAACTTGTTCCCCGGGAGGGGTTTGTTCTGCAGCACGCCGTCGAGACCGGTCAGCCCTCGTTCTTCACAGAACCCCTGCCCCACAGGTTTGACCTGAGAAATGTCTCGACCGAGCGACGTCAGGCACTCAAGGCAGAGGCACGGTGGTATCTTGTGGTGCCCGTGCCCGATCCCCTCGACAGATCAAACCCTTGCTTCGTTTTGGCCACCGGCACGCGAGCCGTTGCAAGCGGTCCCGACACACAACTTTTGGTCGAATATTTTATTGATCGTATCCGGAAAATCTATCAATCTCCGGCACAGAATTAGGGGCTTGGAGCCAGGATGGGCAAGCGACTTTCGGACGAAGACTACCGGCAACGCATTCTTGAAGTCGTGGCGCGGGCTGACCTCAGGCTGGATCGCGTGCTTCCCGAATTGAGGAAGGAAGCGGCCGAGAACCTCGCCCTGCGTGAGGCCAGGCTCGCCTCCATCACTGACGAGAAGCTGCGCAAGAGCGCGGAGGCCTGGGGCAAATAGGCCCAGGCCCCCAGTCCGGCCTATTTCGCGGCGTAGAGCTTTACGACCTCATAGAGGAAGTCGCGGCCCTCATAGAGGGAGCGGACGCGGATCTTTTCGTTCAGGCCATGGGCCCCGTTGCCGGAGGCATCGGAGAACAGACCGCTCAGGCCATAGGTCGGCACGCCCACGGCGTTGAGGAAACGGCCGTCGGTAGCGCCCGTGGCCATGACCGGCACCACCGGCACCTTGGGCCAGAGCTTGGCGGAGACCTTTTCCACTGGACCCAGGATGCGCTTGTCGAGCACCGGCGGCGGCGAGACAGGGCTGGGTTCGCCGACCAGGGTCACCTTAACCGCGTCATCGGCAAAGACCGATTTCAGGGTGTCGGCCACACCGGTGATGCTCTCACCCGGCAGGATGCGGCAGTTCACATTGGCCCGTGCCCTCTGGGGCAGGGCATTGGGAGCGTGTCCGGCCTCGACCATGGTGGCCACGCAGGTGGTGCGCATCATGGAGTTGCGCGCAGGGTCGCGGGCGACCTCGGCCACAGCTGCCGCATTGGACGGATCCTTGACCACAGCGGCCATGGCTGC
>CAIYZB010000340.1 GCA_903930545.1 uncultured Alphaproteobacteria bacterium | reverse complement strand
TGCCGGCCTATGTGCCCAGGGCCTTCCTGGCCGCGGAAGACCGCCGCTTCTATTATCACGGGGCCGTGGATCCCCTGGCCATCATCCGGGCAGCCCGGGAAAACTGGCAGGCGGGACGCGTTGTCGAGGGCGGCTCGACCCTGTCCCAACAGCTGGCCAAGGGCCTGTTCCTGACCCCGGAACAGACCTTCAAGCGCAAGGTGCAGGAAGCGGTCCTGGCCATGCGCCTGGAAAAGGTCCTGACCAAGGACGAGGTCCTCGAGCTCTATCTCAACCGCATCTATTTCGGGGCCAATACCTTTGGCATCGATGGGGCTGCCCGAACCTATTTCGGCAAGCCCGCCAGCCAGCTGTCCCTGTCAGAGGCTGCCCTCCTGGCCGCCCTGCCCAAGGCCCCGTCCCGGATGGCCCTGAACCGCAATATGGGAAAGGCCCTGGAACGTCAGCGTCTGGTCCTGTCGCGGATGCAGGGGGAGAACTGGATCACTGCGGCCGAGATGAACATCGCCGCCGGCGATACACCGCGCCTTTCGCCCACCGCCCTGACCAATGACGGGGACATGGGTTATGCCCTGGACTATGCCACCAACGAGGTCCTGAAGCTGGTCGGGCCCAATTCCCCTGACCTCATGGTCAGACTGACCATTGATCCCAAGCTTCAGGCCGCAGGGGCCGACATCCTGCGCAAGGTCATTCTCGAAGAAGGTGTCGATGCCGGGGCCTCCCAGGGTGCCCTGGTGGCCATGTCGGCGGATGGTGCCGTCCGAACCATGGTGGGCGGGCTGAACTATAACGACAGTGTCTTCAACCGCGCCGTCCAGGCCCGGCGCCAGCCCGGCTCCAGCTTCAAGCCCTTTGTCTATGCAGCCGCTCTGGAAAAGGGTGTCCTGCCTACGGATATCCGCATCGATGGTCCGGTGAAGTTCGGCGACTGGAAGCCCCAGAACTATGGCGGCGGCTATCGCGGGGCTGTGACAGTGGAAACTGCCCTGGCCCGTTCGATCAATACCGTGGCCGTGAAGCTGGCCCAGGAGGCCGGCGGCCCGGCCATCAGTGCCCTGACACGGCGCTTTGGCATCACCACCATCCCGCCCAATCCGGATCTCTCCGTGGCCCTGGGCTCCTATGAGGTGCCCCTGGTGGAGATGGTCTCCGGCTTCCAGGTCTTCCAGAACGCCGGAAATCGCGTCGTTCCCTTCATTGTGGACGAGATCCGCACCATCGGCGGCCAGCCTGTCTATGCCCGTCAGGCCTCCGCCCCGGTTCCGGCCTATGACGTGGCCCGGGCCTCGATGATGGTCCGGATGATGAAGAAGGTGATTACCCAGGGCACCGGCACCCGGGCTGATTTCGGTCGTCCTGCCGCCGGCAAGACCGGCACAAGCCAGAACTGGCGCGATGCCTGGTTCATCGGCTTTACGCCGGACTTTGTGGCCGGGGTCTGGATCGGCAATGACAATGACCTGCCCATGAACAAGGTCACTGGCGGGGTTGTCTCTGCCCAGGTCTGGCGGCGCTTCATGATGGTGGCCCACGAGAACCTGCCGCCCCGGGACTTTGACTGGCTGCTGCCGGATCCCGAGCCCGAGATGGAGGCCGACCCGCGCAATACCTATTACGAAGAGCTGGCCAGCGAGTTCGCCAGTGCCTTCGCAGAGGCCGATGCCGGGGCTACCCGCGACGAGGATGCCGCAAAGGTGCCTGTCAAACCCGTCGAGGAAGAGATTCCTTATTGATCCGGCGGCAGGGCGGTCTATGTCCCTGCGCCCATGAGACCTCCGATCCTGGCCCTGAAGGATGTCCGTCTGGCCGACGGACCCAAGATGCTGTTCGACGGGGTCGATCTTGGCCTGGAACCCCGTAGCCGTGCCTGCCTGGTCGGGCGTAACGGGGCGGGCAAGTCTACCCTGCTGAAAGTCCTGACCGGACAGATCCAGGGCGATGACGGGGAACGGACCGTCTCGGCCGGGGTCCAGATCGCCTATGTGCCCCAGGAACCCGAGATCGTCGGCGAGACCCTGCTGGAACATGCCACCGCCGGCGGGGCCCCCGACTATGCGGCCCAGGCGGCCCTGACCGCCTTTGGCATTGATCCTGACAAGTCCACCAAGGGCCTGTCCGGCGGCGAGATCCGTCGCGTGGCCCTGGCCCGGGCCTTTGCAGAGGACCCCGATGTCCTGCTTCTGGACGAACCCACCAACCACCTCGACATCCTGGCCATCGAGACCCTGGAACAGATGATCGAGGCCTCCCGCGCGGCCATGCTCATCGTCAGCCACGACCGGGCCTTTCTTGAACGCACCACCGGGCGCTGCTTCTGGCTGGAACACCGCAAGGTCCGGCGCCTCGACAAGGGCTTTGCGGCCTTTGACGAATGGGTCGAGCGCATCCTGGCCGCCGAGGTCGAGGAGGGGCGCAAACTCGATAAGCTGCTGGAAAAGGAAGAATACTGGCTGAGGCGCGGGGTCACTGGCCGCCGGGCGCGAAACGAAGGCCGCCGCCGCGCCCTGCTGGACCTGCGCAAGGTCAAGTCGGAGCGCATGCGCGAGGTGCGCGGTGACATGTCCATGGCCATCGCCTCTTCCGGAATGTCCGGACAGCGGGTGGCCGAGGTCAAGGAGATCTCCAAGACCTTTGGCGATCGCACGGTGCTCAAGACCTTTTCCACCCGGATCATCCGCGGCGACCGGATCGCCATCGTCGGTCCGAACGGGGCCGGCAAGACCACACTCGTCAAGCTGCTGCTTGGCCAGCTTCCCCCTGACAGCGGTGAGGTGAAACTCGGGGTCAATCTGGACATCGCCTATATCGATCAGGCCCGGGCCGATCTGAAGCCAGACATGCTGCTGAAGGACGTCCTGACGCCTCAGGGCGGGGACCAGGTCATGGTGCGGGGCTCGCCCAAGCACGTCATGTCCTATGCCAAGGAATTCCTGTTCAGCGAGAGCCAGATCCGCCAGCCGGTCCGCAGTCTGTCCGGGGGTGAGCGCAATCGCCTGCTCCTCGCCCGGGCCCTGGCCACCCCGGCCAACCTCCTGGTTCTGGACGAACCGACCAACGATCTGGACATGGATACCCTGGACCTGCTGGAGGACATCCTGGCGGACTATGAGGGCACCCTGATCCTCGTCAGTCACGACCGCGACTTCGTCGATCGTCTGGCCACCTCCACCATCGCCCTGGACGGATCCGGCCGGGCTGTAGAGACCCCTGGCGGCTGGCAGGATTTCCTCCATCAGAACCCTGGCTACTTCCAGCCCCTCGCCCAGCCGGTCGCCGCCGCAGCCCCGAAGGTCGCCGCGGCCAAGGCACCGGCCGCCAAGCCCACCAAGCTGTCCTACAAGGACCAGAGGCGCCTGCAGGAACTGGAGGGGTTGGTGGCCCAACTTCCGGAGCGGATCCGCAAGTTGGAAGCCGAGATGGCCGATCCGGACCTCTATTCGAAGGACCGGGTGAAGTTTGACCGGCTGTCGGCCACCCTGGACGCCACCCGCCGTGAGCTCGAGGCTAGCGAGGAGGAATGGATGGCTCTTGAGGAGCAGCGCGAGGCCCTGGAGGCTGGCAAGGCCTGAGGCCGGTCTCGACGGACCTTGGGGAAGGCGCCTAACTCACCTTGGAACCAGCCTCGGACGGCCTTAGTCTGGGGGCAATTGGGTAGGGGTGATTTCATGAAAGCCATGCGTCTCGTAGCCATAGCCCTGATGGCTCTGGTCAGTGCCTGTTCTCCCTCCGCCAAGAAGGACGCGGTGCCCGCTGCTGGTGCCCCGGTCAAGATCCGCTTTGCCACAGACTGGCGAGCCCAGGCCGAACATGGCGGCTTCTATCAGGCCGTCGCCACGGGCGAATATGCCAAACGCGGCCTCGATGTTCAGATCGTTCAGGGCGGACCCGGCGTGAACGTGCCCCAGCTTCTGGCCTCCGGCGCCGTCGAGGCGGGCATGGGGTCCAACAGCTTTGTGGTCATGAGCCTCGCCCAGGAAAAGGTGCCGGTAAAGGCGGTGGCCGCCATGATGCAGAAGGACCCCCAGGTCCTGATCGCCCACCCGGACCAGGGCATCAATTCAATTGGCGACCTGAAGGGTCACCCCATCCTGCTGTCCGACGCCTCAGTCACCGCCTTCTGGGTCTGGCTCAAGGCCAAGTACGGCTTCACCGACGACCAGATCCGCAAATACACCTTCAACTCGGCCCCCTTCCTGGCGGACAAGAAGGTGGCCCAGCAGGGCTATGTCACCTCCGAGCCCTATACCCTGGAGAAGGAAGCCGGCCTGAAGGCCAAGGTCTTCCTCCTGGCTGACAATGGCTATCCCAGCTACGCCACCATGATCCTGGTGCCCCAGAGCCTGATCGAGAAGAATCCGGCGGCTGTGAAGGCCTTTGTCGAGGCCAGTGCCGCGGGCTGGCAAGACTATCTGGACGGCGACCCGACGGCCGCCAATGCCCTGATCCGCAAGGATAATCCGGAAATGACCCAGGACGTCCTCGACCAAGCCCGGGCCAAGCTGAAGTCCTATGGCATTGTCGACGGCGGCGATGCCAAGACCAAGGGCATCGGTGTCATGACCGACGCCCGCTGGGCCGAGTTCTTCGCCATGGCGTCAGAAGCCGGGATCTATCCCAAGACCCTGGACTACAAGGCCGCCTACAGCCTCGACTTCGTTCCCGCAGCCAACCCCTAGAGGTCGTCCTTGAGCGTCGCAGTCCTGGACAGGGTTGAGGTCGACTATCCCGGACGCGGCCGCGCCCTGGGCCCCTTCAGTCTCAACCTGGCCTCTGGTGGCATCACCGCCTTGGTGGGCCCCTCTGGCTGTGGCAAGTCCACAGCCCTGCGGCTTCTGGCCGGTCTTGAGGGACCGACCCGAGGCACGGTCCAGAGGGCTGCCGGCCGAGGCGAGACCTCCGTGGTCTTCCAGGCCGCGACCCTTGCCCCCTGGCTGACCGCCGAGGCCAATGTCGCCCTGCCCCTGGAACTGTCCGGCATGCCCAGGGCCGAGGCACGCGCAAAGGCGGTTGCCGCCCTTGGCCGTGTCGGCCTCAAGGGTGCGGAGCGGGCCCGCCCGGCCCAGTTGTCCGGCGGCATGGCCATGCGTGCCTCCCTGGCCCGGGCCCTGGTGACGGAACCCCGCCTGCTGCTTCTGGACGAACCCTTTGCGGCCCTGGACGAGATCACCCGCCGCACCCTGGCCGACGATGTCCTGGACCTCTGGGCCCAGACCCGCCCTGCCATTGTCTTCGTGACCCACAATGTCGAGGAGGCCGTCTATATGGCCGACCGCGTGGTGGTGATCAGCCGCGGGCCCGGTACGATTGCCGGGGAAATCCGCATCGATGCCCCCCTGCCCCGCCCCGCCGGCTTTCGGGTCACGGCCACCTTCCGCGAGGCCTCTGAGGCTGTGTCCAGTCTGCTGGCCAAGGGCTCGGAGGTGGCGGCATGAGACGCCTCCTCGAAGCCCTGGCCCCCTTCACCCTGATCACCCTGCTGCTGGTGGTCTGGGAAGCCGGCTGCAGGATCACCGGGGTCCCCGCCTATTTCCTGCCCCCACCCTCGGCCGTGGCTGTGGCCCTGGTCACTGACCCGCAGAGCCTGATCGAGGCGGCCTGGAACACCCTGTCAGTCGCCCTGGTCGCCCTGGCGATTGCCAGCCTCTCGGCCCTGACCATTGCCATGTTTGTGGGCCTCAGCCCCCTTCTGGAAAAGGCTGTCGCCCCCCTGGCCTCGACCCTGCAGGTCACGCCGGTGGTGGCCATCGCCCCCCTGGTCCTGATCTGGGCCGGAATTGACCATCCGGAGCGCGCCGTGATCGCCCTGGCCGTGCTGGTGGCCTTCTTCCCGATCTTCTCCGGGGCTGTTACGGGCCTTAAGTCCGCCGACCCCGATCTGGAGCGATTGTTCGACCTCTATGGGGCCAATCGCCTGCAAAGGGTGATCCGGCTGAGACTGCCGGCCTCGGTTCCTTTCCTGCTGGAAGGTCACAAGGTCGGGGCCGGTCTGGCCATTATCGGCGCCGTGGTGGCTGAATTCGGGGCCGGGTCAGGGGGCATCCGGGGCCTGGCCTGGCGTATCCTGGACGCCAGCAACAAGCTCCAGACTGCCCGGATGATCGCCGCCCTGGTGGTCCTGGGGATCATGGGGGTGGCGCTCCATGCCCTGCTGGACCGTCTGGAGCGAGCCGGCATGACCTGGTGGCGTGGCCGTTAGGCCGGAGTTAAGCGGCATGGGCTAAGGCTTTCGCCCATGCGCCGTCTGGTCTTCCTTGCTGCCCTGCTCGCCAGTCCGGCCGTGGCCGAGACCAGCCTGAACCGGTATGGGCAGGCCCCAGCCGTCGACCCTGCCCTGATCCCTGGCCAGCCTATGTACGGGCCCTATCTGAACTGGGCCAACAAGCGGCTGCCCCAGGTGCCGTCAGCCGCCCCCCTTGTGGTGTCGACCCAGCCCACGCCTGGCCCCCTGGCCAATGCCTATCTGAACCGAAGGCTGGAACCCGAGGTACAGCCAGCCCCAGCCCAGGCCACGCCGCAGCCGACCCAGATGGCGTCGCGATACCAGGCCCCAGGGGCCACCACCTTCGTGCCCCAGTCGCCCCGAGGCTATAATCCCCTGCCGCCAGCGCCGGTTCAGCCCCCGCGCGCCCAGCCCTACGAGGCGCGCCCTGCACCGCAGCCGCTTCCGGACAGCCTTTACAGCCCGCCGCCCCAGGCCCAGCCCCAGGCCCCTGTTGCCAGGCTGAGGCCGCCCGCCCCTCCGCCAGTGGCCGAACCTGTTCGTCAGGTTGCGCCGCCCAGCTCGATTGCCGAACGCCTGGCGGCCGCACCGCCTCCGACTGCCACTGGCCCGGGGCCCCGGCTCTATTCGGTCCATCGGGGCTATGGCCTGCAGCCCGACGCCATTCCACAGGCTCAGTCCGGCACCGGCTATGTATTGATCGGCCCCGCTGACGGCGGCGTCCAGATTCCCGACCTGCCGCAGAAGCCAGAACCAGACCCGGACAAGCCGTTCTGATCATGACCCGCACAAAGCTTCACGACCTCATCGAACTGGCCCAGGAGCCCTCCAGCGAGCGGCGTCGCGAGCTCCTTCGCGGGGTGACCGACCTGTTCTTCACCGGGGCCTCGCCCCAGGGCGGAGAAATGGCGCTGTTCGATGACGTCATGACCCAGCTGGCCGGGGAAATGGAAGCCGCCGTTCGGGTAGAGCTGGCAGAACGCATGGCCAGCGTCGACCACGCCCCCCTGGGCTTGATCCGCACCCTGGCCTCCGACGCCTCCATCGAGGTCGCACAACCCGTGCTGTCTGCCTCCCGCAGCCTGACCGAGGCCGACCTGCTTTCCGTGGCCCGTACCCACGGCCAGGGCCACCTGAGAGCAATCTCGCGCCGCCCCGATGTGTCCGAGGCCCTGTCCGAAGCCATTGTCGAACGCGGCGACGACGAGACCCTCGGCGTCCTGCTGGCCAATGAGGATGCCCGGATCTCGCGGGAAACCCATGAGGCCGTGGTTGACCGCGCCGGGGAGAGCCCCGTCCTGCAGCAGGCCATCATCGGACGCAAGAATGTCCCCCTCGACCTGCTGAACGAGATGTATTTCGTGGTCGAGGCCCGACTGCGCGACCAGATCCTGGCCCGCAATGCCGAGCTCGATCCCGCCGATCTGGACGCAGCCCTGGCCAAGGGCCGCAAGTCCCTGGCGGCCCGCGACGGGGCCCTGCCCCCCGACTATGCCGAAGCCGAAAAGCAGGTCCGGACCCTGAAGCTGCGCGGGATGATCAATCCGTCCATGCTGGCCAGCCTCTTACGCAATCGCGAGACCACCAAGTTCCTCGTGGCCCTTTGTGAGCTCGCCGATATCGACTTTCATACGGCGCGTCGCATTCTGGAGCGTCGTGAGCTGGACGCCCTGTCCATCGTCTGCAAGGCCGCCGGCTTTGACCGTTCACTCTATTTGACCTTTGCCGTCCTGATCCTGGACCGGGATGGCAATGCCATGGGTCGGGCCCGGGAATATGGCGAACTCTATGAGGCCCTGCCCCGCGAGGCCGCTCAGAGGACCATCCGTTTCTGGCGTATGCGCCGCCAGTCCGGCGACGTTGCTGCCGCCTGAGACGGGCTAGAGCTTTACGCCGCGCAGCCGCAGGGCATTGCCGATCACACTGACGGATGACAGGGCCATGGCCGCCGCAGCTATGGCCGGTGACAGCAACAGACCGAAGGCCGGATAGAGGGCACCTGCGGCGAGGGGTACGCCAGCCGCATTATAGACAAAGGCAAAGGCCAGGTTCTGGCGGATATTGCCCATGACGGCCCGCGACAGGGTTCTGGCCTTCAGGATCCCGGTCAGGTCCCCCTTGAGCAGGGTGACCCCAGCACTTTCGATGGCGACATCAGCTCCGGCCCCCATGGCAATGCCGACATCGGCGGCCGCCAGGGCCGGGGCATCATTGACCCCATCCCCCGCCATGGCCACCACGCGGCCTGCCTTGCGAAGGGCCTCGACCACAGCAGCCTTGTCCTGGGGCAGGACCTCGGCATGCACCTCGATAATGCCCAGCACTTCGGCCACGGCCCGGGCTGTGGTTTCATTGTCCCCGGTCATCATGACAATCCGCAGGCCGGCGGCCTTCAGATCGTCCAGGGTGGCCCGGGCATTGGCCTTGATCGGGTCTGCAATGGCCAGCAGCCCGCCCAGCTTTCCGTCCAGAGCCACGAAGACCACCGTGGCCCCCTGACGTCGGAGGGTGTCGGCCTCGGCATCCAGGGAACTGATGTCGGCCCCCTGTTCCTGGATGAAGGTCCGGCTGCCAATGGCGATCTGGTGGGTCTCAACCTTGCCAAGGACCCCACGGCCCACGGGTGAGTCGAAGTCATCGGCGGTCGTCAGGACAATCCCCTCGTCCTTTGCAGCCCTGAGAATGGCATCGGCCAGCGGATGCTCGCTTCCGCGCTCGAGACTGGCGGCGAGGCGAAGCAGTTCGGTCCGCTCCAGACCGGCGACAGGCACCACGGCCACGAGGGCCGGGTGGCCCTCGGTCAGGGTGCCGGTCTTGTCGACCACCAGGGTGTCGACCTTCTCAAACCGCTCCAGGGCCTCGGCATTGCGGATCAGAATACCGGCCTGGGCCCCGCGCCCAACCCCGACCATAATCGAGATCGGAGTGGCCAGGCCAAGGGCACAGGGACAGGCAATGATCAGGACCGAGACCGCCGCCACCAGGGCATAGCTGAACCGGGGCTCCGGTCCGAAAGTGGCCCATAGGGCAAAGGCCACAGCGGCGGTCAGGATGACGGTTGGAACGAACCAGCCAGACACCACATCTGCCAGTCGCTGGATGGGCGCGCGACTGCGCTGGGCCTGGGCCACCATCTGGACGATCTGGGACAGCAGGGTCTCGGCACCGACCTTTTCGGCCTGCATGACAAAGGAGCCGGTGAGATTGATTGATCCACCGATCACGGCCTCCCCCACAGTCCGGGTCACAGGCATGGACTCGCCAGTCACCATGGACTCGTCGACGGCCGCCCGGCCTTCGACGACGGTCCCATCGACCGGCACCTTTTCGCCGGGACGAACTCTCAGGCGATCGCCTGCCACGACCTTCTCTATGGGGGTGTCTTCATCGATTCCGTCTGCACCGATGCGTCGAGCCGACTTGGGCGCGAGGCCCAGCAGGGCCTTCAGGGCCCCCGAGGTCCGCTCCCGCGCCCCGAGTTCCAGGATCTGGCCGAGGAGCACCAGGGTCGTGATGACCGCGGCCGCCTCGAAATAGACAGGCACGCCGCCACCCATCTGGCGCAAGGCAGGGGGGAAGAGGTCCGGGACCAAGATTGCCACCACGCTGTAGGTCCAGGCCACCCCGA
Organism: uncultured Alphaproteobacteria bacterium; assembly: GCA_903930545.1. GTDB lineage: Bacteria > Pseudomonadota > Alphaproteobacteria > Caulobacterales > Caulobacteraceae > Phenylobacterium. The sequence continues at coordinate 38 of CAIYZB010000340.1, read as the reverse complement.
TCCCCATGGCGACCAGGGTGAACATGTTGAGATTGCGG
>CAIYZB010000339.1 GCA_903930545.1 uncultured Alphaproteobacteria bacterium | reverse complement strand
GCCTCTGCCTTCAAGGACCTGCAGGCGCAGATCAATTATCCCGACCTCGTCCTGAACTTCATGCTGGCCTATCTGCTCTTCGCCGGGGCCCTGAACGTCAATCTGGGGGCCCTTGCCAGACGGGGCTGGGCCGCCGGGATCCTGGCCATTGTCGGGACGGCCATCACCGCCATTCTGGCCGCAGCCGGATTCTGGGGGGTCTGCCATCTCCTGGGCTATGACATGCCCGTGACCTGGGCCCTGGTCTTCGGGGCTCTGATCAGCCCCACCGACCCCATCGCCGTCCTGGCCATGACCCGGCGCACGGATCTGGAACCCCATCTCCAGGCCCAGCTCGAAGGCGAGGCCCTGTTCAATGACGGTGTGGCCGTCGTCCTGTTCAAGGCCCTCCTGGCCTATGCCGTGGGTCAGGGCGTGGGAGACGGAGCCGCCGCTGTCGACCTCAATGCCATTGCCCATCACGCCCTGGTCGAGGCCCTGGGCGGCATGGCCGTGGGTCTGGGCATGGCCGCAATCGCCGTCGTCATCCTCTATGCCGTGGAGGACTGGATCACCGAGACCCTGATATCTGTGGCGACAGCCACCCTGGTCTATGCGGTCAATATGCACTTTGCCCTTTCAGGGCCCCTGGGCGTGGTTGTGGCCGGTCTGCTCATGGGCTCGGCCTGGGCCAACCGGGGCCTCAGCCCTCGCGCCCGGGAGACCATCAATCCCTTCTGGCACGTCATCGACGAGGGGATGAATGCCGTCCTCTTCTTCCTGGTGGGGATCAAGGCCATCGAACTGGAGATGGAGCCGGCCATGGTGGTCCTGCTCCTGGCCGGGCCGGTGATCATCCTGATTGCCCGCTGGATCTCCGTAGCCCTGCCCGGCTCGGCCCTGCCCCTGATCGGCAAGAAGGCCAGCCTGAAGCTCTACAATGTCCTGACCTGGGCCGGGGTGAGGGGTGGACTGTCCATCGCCATGGTCCTGTCCCTGCCGGACAACCCGCAGAAGCCGCTGATCTTCGCGGCCTCCCTGGGGGTCGTGGTCTTCTCCATTGTGGTCCAGAGCATGACCATGGAACGCCTGGCCATCGGTACCGGCTATGGCAGCCCGCGGTCAGACAACCAGCCAACCCACTGAGGCCTCGCCCTATCTCGCGAGATAGGGCGAGCCGCTTCCCCCTGCCAGGGCTGCGACCCCGGCAACCGGGCTTGTCGGGGCCTCCAGGGTCCACCGGGTATCGTTCAGGATCAGGGATTTGACCACAATGGTCAGGCGGTGCCCCTTGGCCTTGGATCCGCTGTTGAAGGTCACCTTGCGGCTGGGCAGATAGATCAGGCCATCCAGGCCGTTGGCCTTTGAGTCATTGAATATGAAGTCGGATTGGGACAACCCATCCGCCTCATAGAACAGCAGGCCCTGATAGGTCCCAGTGGTCGGCGCAGTGAGGTCCGCATCGATGTCGCTGTTGAACTGGATCTTGGAGGTGTCGGCGAAATAGAAGGTGACGCCCTTGCCTTCCCATTTGCCGCCATTCACGTTCCAGCCGCCGCCCTTGATGACATAGACACCCGGGGCAAAGGTCACCTTCACGCAGTTGTTGAAATTGAACCAGCCGCAATAGACCCCGGGGGTCATGGAGACATTGCCGTCATAGTTGCGGCCGTTGAACTGGCACCCCGTGGCCGGGGTCGGCAGGTTGCCGGCATAGGGGTCGGAGACGGTCTTGCAGCCCTTGGCCAGGCCCGTGACCTCTGCCCCGTTGTCGATAATGTTATCGCCTTCGATACAGAGGCGGCTGACGTCGAGGTTGACCCCCTTGTTCAAGATCGCAGCCGGCTTGCCGGTGGATTTGACCTGAAACTCGCATTCCGGTGCGCTCACCTGGGCCCCGGAGTTCGCGAGGAAGGCCTGACTTGCCTTGTCATCCAGAACCAGGACGCAGGTCGCGCTCTGGGACTGAACAGCCGTTGCCGTCGCATGGATGGTCAGGCTGGGAATGCCCAGCATATTGAGAAAGCTGGTGTCATAGACCCCCTCTGCCGTTCCGGTCACCGAGGCCGGACCTCCGCTGAAGGCCGAGGTCACACGGATACCCTCATGATCCGGCAGGCTGGCCTCGAAATAGGTGGTGGCGGCAGAATTGTAGCCACTACCCGCCCGGATCCCGGCGAGCACCGCCGCGTCCATTGCATCCTGCATCTTGAGCTTCAGGGCGCTCTGGTGCTGGATCTCAACAGCCCCGCCCGCGAGGGGAACCAGCAGCATGAGGGCGAAGGCCGCCATAATGGCGACATTGCCATCGCGGGAACGAGCCAGAACTGAGACCCAGGACGGGAGCCGAAGACGGGATCTGAAGCGTTGAAACATTGAGCAGCCCTTTTCGGGCTCGCAAAGGCAATGCACGCAATTACCAACGACTGAATCAACAGATTTGTTGTATTCAAAATGGGTATAAATACTGCCTTTTACTCATAGTGTGTATTTGATTGACTTCCCGTCCCATGCCTGGACGAGAAGCAGCGGACTTTCAGTGGGACACCAGATCACAACCGGGATCTCCGCATGCCCCGCGCCGGCAACCCGCCAGGCGGCTGGTTCTGGACCCGGTTTGATGCGGCACCGACGGGAAACCCTCGCTCCGCGCCGGCACTGTCACAAATTCTTCGTCCAAGTTTCACCCGGACAGGCACTGCTCATTACGGGTTGTTAGGCATCCTGAACCAGACTGCAGGCGAGATTAACCCAGTCTGGACGATCATGACGAAGTTGCGAGATCTGGCCAGCTTTGAGGAACCGGTGGAGCCGGGAACTCAGGGTGAGGTAATCCTCCAGCGCTTTCAGTCCTCGCCACACCTTCAGGCCATTCCGGTTGTTGACCACGACGGCAACCCCCTCGGCCTCATCGAACGCAGCGCCTTCCTGGTGCGGATGTCGGCCCAGTATGGCCATGCGCTGTGGTCCAAACGCCCCATTTCCGACTGGCTGCCAGCCTCGCCAATGGTCGCCGATTGCGAAATGACCATCGACGAGTTCTGCGGCGATATCCTTACCGAACGCGGCGCGGACCTGATGCATGGCTGTCTCGTCAGCTGCGAAGGCAAGTATGCCGGTGTGGTTCACATGGTGGGCCTGCTCCAGGCCACGGCCTCCAGTGCCGCCGAGCGCGCCAGCGAAATGACCCTGCTGGCCGAGTCGGCGGAAAGATCCCGCCAGACCGCCGAGGCAGCCCTTGCGGCCAAGAGCCAGTTCCTTGGGGTGATGAGCCACGAGATCCGAACCCCCCTGAACGGGGTTCTGTCGGTTGCCGAGATCGTCCTGCGAAAGTCCAACCAGCCGGATCTGGAACCCTTTCTGCGGACCATCATCGAATCCGGCGGCGTGTTGCTGCGCCTGCTGAATGACGCCCTGGACCTGACCCGGGCCGAGGCCTCCGGCCTGCAACTGGACGAGGCCCCCCTGCAGATCGCCCGGATCGTCGAGGACGTCCGTGGCCTCTGGTCGGCCCAGGCGGAGCTCAAGGGCATTGAATTGGGCTGTCTCTATGAGGGCCCTGAGGACATCTGCATTCACGGCGATGCCGTGCGCCTGCGCCAGATCGTCAACAATATGACGGGCAATGCGCTGAAGTTCACCACAGAGGGACGGGTGGATGTCCTGATCCGCGCCAGGGATGACCGGCAGGGGGTCTCGCTGACCATCGAGGTCGCTGACACCGGCCCCGGGATCCCGCCCGAGCGCCTGGACTGCATCTTCGAACCTTTCCAGCAGACCGATGCCGGGGTCCGCATGGGCGGGGCCGGGCTGGGACTCGCCGTCTGTCGTCAGCTGGCCATCAATATGAATGGCACGATCCATGCCGAGAACCGGGACCAGGGCGGGGCGGTCTTCCGCTTCGAAGCCGGGTTTCCAAAGGTTGTCGCCGCGCCAAGCCAGGCCGTCGAGCTGGCCGAGGAAACCATTGAGTCTGACCACCAGATCTCGGTCCTGGTCGTCGATGACAATCCCACCAACCGGATGGTCGCCACAACGCTTTGCGAAATGTATGGCTGCCGCACGGAGACAGCCGAGAACGGGGCAGAGGCCGTGGAAATGGCCCGGAGTGGCCGCTTCGACCTGATCTTGATGGACATCATGATGCCGGTGATGGACGGGACCGAGGCGACAAGGCGGATCCGCTCAGGGGGTGGACCCGCGTCACGGGTGCCGATCCTGGCCCTGACCGCCAATGCCGACCTGTCTGATGCCGCCTTCTACAAGCACTGCGGGGTCAATGGTGTGGTGGAAAAGCCGATCCGCCCGGAGCAGCTGCTGAGCGCCATGAATACCGTGCTGCAGATTGATACCGACGAGGCCCCTGAGGAAGAGCTTGAACGTTTGACGGCCTGAACGCCGAAAGTCACCCCTGAGGACCCCGCGTCTTCCCTGCCGACCCCGAGTTCACCTCTCCTCGCCGAAAGCGCTGTTGTAGCAGTGGCTAGGCTTGTCTAGCCGGGGGATGCCCCCCATCAAGATGCACGGCAATGTTCCGTCCAAGGCTGGTGGGCACGGCATCGGCTTCAGGCTGTGCTGTCCGAAGATCATTGCGTCCGGGTATTTGGCACATAGCGGGGCCCCCGACAAAGGTGGCAACACCGTGCCCAGATCGACAGATTTCGCAAATCTGTCACAAAAAGCCGGGAATATTGAGAATTCTCAAGATTACCTCTGGTCACAAAATACACACAGGGGATTTCATGAACCGTCATAAAACCATTCTGCTTGGAGCCGTATCGGCCCTGAGCCTGTCGTCGGTGGCCTTTGCCCAAACCGCGCCCGCCGCCAGCACCGTCGAGGAGCTGGTCGTTGTGGCCCGCCAGCCTCTGGCGGAAAGCGTTGCCGCCGCCCTGGAAGTCCAGCGCGAATCCGACTCCCTGGTCAGCGTCCTGTCCGCCGACGCCGTCGGCAACCTGCCCGACCAGAACGTCGCCTATGCCATTGGCCGCCTTCCCGGCGTGGGCGTCCAGCGCGACCAGGGCCAGGCCCGCTATGTCAACCTGCGCGGCGCGCCGGTCTATTGGACCACCCTGTCCTTTGACGGCCTGAGCGTTGTCAGCCCGCAGGGCCGTGACTCCCGCTTCGACAACATCCCGTCCGCCATCGCCAGCCAGATCGTCGTTGAAAAGGCGATCACCCCCAACATGCCCGGAGCCGCGGTCGCTGGTAATGTCGACATCCGCACGCGCCGCGCCTTTGACTTCAAGGGCCAGACCATCACCGGCAAGCTCGGCCTCGGCCATGTGGAACTGGGCGGCGGCCAGGAGCTTGACAGCTCGATCGTCTATTCGAACATTTTCGCCGAGGGCAAGCTGGGCATCGTGGCCCAGGCTTCCTATTACAGCCGCGAAATGGCGACGGATAACTGGGAAACCGATCCCTATCTGACCAATACGGTCGATCCGACCAAGCACTTCGCCCGCGAACACGAGAACAAGCACTATCGTCTGACCCGCGAAAACATCTCCGGCTCGCTACGCGCCGACTACATCATCGACGACAACAACAGCCTGTTCGCCAGCACCATCTACACCCAGTACCACGACGACGAGCTGCGCGATAACTTCATCTTCCGTCTCGACCAGGGCACGGACGCGGCTGGCAACGGTTATACCAGCGCCAACTATATCACTGCGAACAGCCCGACCCTGGGCACCTCCTACGGTGCCCGGATCAATGCGCGGATCGACTACCGCGACACCCTGGAAGAAATGTCCACCACCACCATCGGCGGTGAGCACAGCTTCGCCGGCTGGGACGCCTCCTGGCGGGCCAACTATACCGATACCCTCGACGGCCGCGACAACAAGGCCACCGGTGCTTTCCAGAGCCCGTCCAGCTTCCTGCTCCGCCCCACCGTGGAATATGATCTGCGCAATGGGGACGTGAACACGGTCCGCTTCTTCCAGACCCTCGGCACCACGAACGCCCGGGTTAAAGGGGCCCAGGTCACCAATATCGAGGACTTCCAGTTCCCGATGCAGAGCCTTGGCAACCTCTATGGCGGCGACGTCACCCAGGCCTGGACCTTCAAGTTCGACCTGAGCAAGGAATTCGACATCGGCGGTCGCAACACCAAGTTCGCCTTCGGCGGCCTCTATACCGACCGCCAGAAGAAGTCGCGGGAACGGTCCTTCACCAAGGCCTATTCCGCCGGCACCATCCCGACCTGGGGCCAGTTCGCCACCGATCTGGACTATCTGGGCACCCAGAACCTGAACTACACCTTCCGCTATACCGACCAGAGCTACACCACCAACTTCATGGACGCCCTGGAGGCCGCCGGTGACGGGGTGCGGAACGATAGCCGCCCCAACTATTACCTGGTGGGCGAGAAGATCCTGGCCGGCTATGCCATGGCCACCACGGATTTCGATTGGGGCAATATCGTCTATGGCGTCCGGGTCGAGCAGGTGAAGAACACCGGTGAGGCCTATGTTTCCTTCCCGGCCGTGGGCTCGACCCCGGCTTCGATCCGTCTGGTCAATACCTCCAGCGACGACGTGCTCTTCTATCCGAGCGCCCATTTCAACTGGAACATCGCCGAGAACGTCAAGGGCCGCCTGGGCCTGACCACATCGGCCTCCCGTCCTGACTTCGACGACCTGCGTCCGAATTTCACCATCAGTGACTCGACCCAGTCGATTTCCGGCGGCAACCCGGAAGCCAAGCCTGAAAAGCAGATGGGCGTCGACGCCTATGTCGAATGGTATCTGAGCCCCTCGAGCTTCCTGTCTGCGGGCGTCTTCTACAAGGACGTCAGCGACGTTCTGGTGAAGCGCACCAGCCAGTTCGGGCTGACGGAACTGAACCTGCCGGGCCTCGACCGGTCCGGCTATGCCTACACCACCATCGGTAATGGCGGCGACGGTCACCTTGAAGGTCTGGAACTGGCCTTTGTCGGCACGATCGAGCAGTTCGCCCAGGCCAATAACTGGCCTGCCTGGACCGAAGGCTTTGGAGCCAACCTGTCGGCTACCTTCACCTCTTCAGAAGTGAACCTGCCCTCGGTCAGCGGCGTTCCTGCCCGGACCATCAGCCTCCTGGGCAGCTCGGACGGTGTCTACAACGTCCAGGCGACCTACGAGAAATACGGTCTTTCCGTGCGCCTTGCCTATCAGTACCGCACCCCCTGGGGTGAATCGGTGGGTGACTACCGCGTGATCAACGGTGCCGTCTTCCCGGTCGACAATGGCGACATCTTCTGGGATGCCGACGAAGAGCTCGACCTGTCGGTCCGCTATCAGGTCAACGAGAACCTGGAAGCCTATCTGGACGGTGTGAACCTCACCAACCAGGGCGCGCGTCGTTACGGCGACCAGAGCCGCTACCCGATCGAATACGAAAAGTTCGGCAAGCGTTATATTGCTGGCGTCCGGTTCAAGTTCTAAGTCACGGACCTCGACCTGAAACAGCCCCTGTCAGGCTCAGGCCTGGCAGGGGTTTTTCATTTCTGGATAGCTCCAAAGGACATCCCATGCTGACTGGCCCTGCAGGCAGGCTTGCCGTTCTGGCGCTCGCCCTGTTCACCTCGGCCTGCGCGGCCCTGGATCCTGAAGCGAAGTCAGACTCAGCCAGGATGCTGGTCGGTGCCGGAACCCCGGTCCCGGTGGCTGCCGAAACCCTGGCTGTGGCCACCCAGCGTGGAGATGCCGCAGACGACCCGGAAATCTGGGTCGATCCCCGTGATTCCAGCCGGGTTGTCATCTTTGGCACAGACAAGCAGGCCGGGCTCTATACCTATGACCTGACGGGCAAGCCCACGGGCTTCTACCCGGATGGCAAGCTCAACAATGTCGATCTGCGTCCTGGCCTCGAAACCCCGCAGGGACAGAGGGTCCTGGTGGGCGCATCGGACCGGGGACGCATGGGGGCCGCCTTCTATCTGATGGACCCGGCCACCCTGAAACTGACGCCCTTCGGGCTTGCGGGGCTGGACCTGACCGAGCCCTATGGCTTCTGCATGGGCAGGCGAGGCCCCGCCTTCATTGCCATCATCAACGGGACGGACGGTCAGGTCCGCCAGCTGCGGGTGAGCGTCGGCGCAGACGGTGGCCTGGTGGCCAGCGAGGAACGCCGCTTCACCGTGGGCAGCCAGACGGAGGGCTGTGTCGTCGATGACGAGACCGGCCGGCTCTATATCGGCGAAGAAGCCACAGGGATCTGGCGCTATGACCTCGATCCGGCCTCCTCGGCCCCGCGGGTTCTCATTGCCAGGGCCCCTTCCGAACAGCTGAAGCCCGATGTCGAAGGCCTCACCCTGTTGCGCGAGCCCGGCAAGACCTGGCTGATCGCCTCCAGCCAGGGCGACAGCGCCTTTGCCGTCTGGCGGGTCGAGGGCGCGGAACCCGTCTATCGGGGCCGCTTCTCGGCCGTCTCGGCCAATGGCGTCGACGGGGTCACCGGCACGGATGGCGTCGCGGCCTCAGGGGGTCCGGTCGGCCCCTATAGCGCCGGTCTCGTGGTGATGCAGGACGATGTGGACGACGCTGGCGAGGTGGTCACCACGAACCGGGTGAAGCAGAACTTCAAACTGGTCGACTGGCGGCATGTGAAGTCAGCCCTGAAGCTGGACGGCCCGGACGCACCCTGAGTTCACCCCGGGGCGTCAGTCCCGCTCCCGCTCCCGGCCCTCGCGACCCTCACCACGGGCGCTGGTGTGGCAGCGCACACAGTTTCCGAGGTTGGTGATCCCCTCCTCGCGGTGCTCGGCAATGATCCGGGCGGGCTGGTGGGCGTGGCAGCCATAGCAGCTATAGGTCTGGAAACGGCCGGTCGTATGACAGGTGGCGCAGGGAACCTTGTGATCACCTTCCAGCAGGAAATAGCGGTCATGGGCAAAGGTCGCGGCCTTCCAGTCTGTGGGCTGGTGACAGGTGGCGCAGGCCATGGCCTGGCCGCGGTGCAGGACATCGGCGGGGGCTGAGTGGCAGGACTGGCACGCCCCGCGGGCCAGCGGCGTCAGCAGGGCGTGATCGAAACTGACAGGTCTGTTTGTGGCCAGGTTCGGGCCCGGATGGCCGCTGTGGCAGGACAGGCAATTGGCCTCGCTCAGCGACTGGTGGAAGGCTGGGCGGGAGCCCTTCTGAAGGATGGGCACACCGCGGCTGGTCCGCAGGCCGATCTCCTTGACCTTGTGACAGCTGACGCAACGCGCCGGGCTCGCGCCGCGCAGGGGCAGGTGACAGGCCATGCAGTCCTGTTTCAGGTCCGCATGGGCCGGGATCAGGTCCCCCGGGCTGAGCATCTCGTGGGGCCTGACAAAGGCCAGGGCGAGAATGGCCCCGAGACCGATCAGCAGGCCGATCCAGATCGCACGGGTCATTTCCATCCCCAGAACAGGAAGATGGCGACGATGTGGGCCGTGGCCAGGACGGCAAAGACCAGGGCTATGGGCAGGTGGATCGTCCGCCACTTGCGCACAAGGCCCGCGGCCAGGGCGTCCCAGTGCAGGTTCCGGGCGACTTCGGCCGGGGACAGACCCGCCTCGGCCAGATCGTTGCGAGCCCGTTTCAGCCAGGTCTGGGACCTCAGGACGAGATATTTCCCCGTCAGGCCGCTGGCAATATTGATCACCATGGCCAGGACGGCCAGCCAGGCCAGAACCGCATTGAAGTGGATCCCGGCATGGACCAGGACCAGGGTGGAGCCTATCCAGGCCAGTCCTTCGTGCAGCCTGAGGAGGCGCACCGGATTGTCGCTCTGGATCAGACCGCGCTTGCGCAGGGAATGGCCGAAGGAGGCCAGGATCAGGATCACCCCGGCAATGCCCAGATAGCGCCCGATCCAGACCAGTCCTGACAGGTGCAGGCCCAGATCGATCAGCAGGGTGACCGCCCCCAGGACCACCAGCCGCAGATAGAAGGGCGCGATCTCCCGCGCGATGAGACCGATACGCATCCTAATCCCTCGGGGACCGTAAGACAGGTATAGCGCCGTGGAATGTCATGACCCGCAGTCATGACCCTTGTCCCCGCCGGGGCCGTGATATGGGTCAAGGCCTGGATACGGAACCGGCGAACGGCCATCAGCGTTAAACGGGCCGCGGTCCGGAGGAGATTTGAGGCCATGCGGATCGGGATTATCGGGGCGGGGATGGCGGGTCTCGCCTGTGCCGAGGGCCTGGGCGGTCAGGGCCATGAGGTGATCCTG